>WFUK01000335.1 GCA_015485015.1 Paracoccaceae bacterium
CTTTAATCAGGTCTGCGACCAGTGATTCCAGCTTGGCGCGGGTCAGCTTGACCACAAGGTGCAAAGGCTGGCTCGTAGCCGGGTCCATGGTGATGAACGGCTGGTTGATCTCGGTTTGGGTGGCGCTTGATAGCTCGATTTTGGCTTTTTCAGCGGCTTCTTTCAGCCGTTGCAGCGCCATTTTATCGCCTTTCAGGTCCACGCCATTGTCTTTTTTGAATTGCGTCGCAAGGTAATCCACGATGCGCATGTCAAAGTCTTCGCCGCCAAGGAAGGTGTCCCCGTTGGTGGATTTCACTTCAAACAAGCCGTCGTCAATTTCAAGGATCGACACATCGAATGTGCCGCCGCCAAGGTCATAAACCGCGATGGTTTTGCTGGTTTCTTTATCCAGCCCATAAGCCAGAGCCGCCGCTGTCGGTTCGTTGATGATGCGCAGCACTTCAAGGCCAGCGATTTTGCCGGCATCTTTGGTGGCTTGGCGCTGGGCGTCGTTAAAATAGGCCGGAACGGTAATAACGGCTTGGGTTACGGTTTCGCCGAGGTAATCCTCTGCGGTTTCCTTCATTTTTTGCAAAATAAAGCCGGAAACCTGCGATGGCGAATATTTCTCGCCCTTCACTTCGACCCAAGCGTCGCCATTCGGGCCTTCAACGATTTTATAGGCCACGAGGTCTTTGTCTTTGGCCACCATCGGGTCGTCAAAGCGGCGGCCGATCAGGCGCTTGATGGCGAAAAGGGTGTTTTCAGGGTTGGTCACGGCTTGGCGCTTGGCGGATTGGCCGACAAGGCGCTCGTCGTCGGTGAAACCAACGATGGAAGGCGTGGTGCGCGCCCCTTCCGAATTTTCGATAACTTTAGGTTGGGCACCATCCATGATGGCGATACAGGAGTTTGTGGTCCCGAGGTCAATTCCGATAACTTTTGACATAATATGTCCTTTCATTTGGCGATTGTGGAGCAGCAGTCCGGTATTTCGGCCCCGACGCTCCATCCCATTACTTTGAACCGTATATAGGAGTGCATGTAGGGGCCTGCAAGCGCCGCGCGCGCAGGTTTTTGATGTTTTTTGATGAAAACTGCAAGGATTAAATTGCCGCAAGCGATTCTTTTGCTGGGGTTTTTAGGGCAAAGGCCGTTTTTTCCCGTCTGAATCTACCGCCACAAAGATAAACCGCGCTTCGGTCACCTTGATGCGCCTGCCCGAGGGCTGGCGGGTGACCCAAACCTCTACCTCGATCTGCAAGGAGGTATGGCCCTCTTTAACAATATCTGCGTGGATGGACACCAGATCTCCGACCAGCACCGGCTTGTGAAAGGTCATGGCTTCTACCGCGACCGTGGCCACCCGCCCCTTGGCGCGCATGCGGGCCGGCACCGAGGCACCAAGATCCATCTGCGCCATAAGCCAGCCACCAAATATATCGCCATTCACATTGGTATCGGCGGGCATGGCGATGGTTTGTAGCGCTACGCGAGATAAGGGGGGCTGGCTCAACTATTATCTCCGTGTTTCGATGCGGACAGGTTTTTGCGGGCCCATAATTCACCCATGAGGCCGATGGTAACGGTGACAAAGGTAAACCATATGGCATAATCCATTGAGCTTACCTCTTTGTTATAATTGATGAATGTAGCCAGTCGGGCTTGGTCTATGGTGTGAAAAAGCGGGTTCCAGTCAAAAAACCCGATCATGGAGGAGGGCATATAGGCGGCGGGCAGGAATTTACCGGAGGTAAGCATCTGGGCCCGCATATAGGCTTGGGTAAATACCTTCATAAAGCCCGGAGCAACCGGGGCAATCATCATAAAAATCATCCCGATTCCGATCCCGCTGGCCCAAGAGAAAATTACCGGCAAGACCAATCCGGGGGGGTTTTGGATGCTGGTATCCATGCCGAAAATCCACAAGGTGGTAACAACTATAAAAACCGCGATGACCTGAAGGTATAATCCGGCAAAAGCATTGGCGAGGATCGACAGGATAACGGTCATCGGGGCATGCATCATCATCGGGGAGGTCGCATTATTGGCCGAACGAACCGAGCTGATGGCCTTGATATGGGTCATCAGCAGCAAAATGCCGGTGATCAGAAACATCATAAAATCGCCACGAATGGCCGCACTGCGCCCCATAAACATAAACAAAAGGTAAAACACCGCCATAAATGTAGCGATTTGGCCAACCTCTTTTAGAATCCCGAAGGTGGCATTGCCGCTTTGGGTCCGCACTTCGCGCACCACTGAATGATAGACCAGCTCCATGAATTCGAACGAGGCTATAAGCAAGGATTTCTGTTTTATAGCTGTATTCATGGGTTTCATTTGCCAATTTCAGTCCAAAGCGATGATTACATCTTGCCGATGAATAGCCCATAAGTCCATAACAGGGGTTAAACAACGTGACAGGTTAAGGAAAAATCCATGGAAAATGCCAAAATTGTCGAGGTCATTCGGGCGCTGGCGCTGAAGGCTGGCGATAAGATCATGGAAATTTACCAGCGGGATGATTTCGAGGTCAAAACCAAATCCGACGATTCGCCGGTAACCGAGGCCGATGAAGCGGCTGACGCGCTTATTTCGGCAGGCTTGCGCGCCGCCTTTCCCGATATCGCTTTGGTAACCGAGGAGCAATCCGACAGTCATAGCGTGGTGGCAGAGCGGTTTTTCATCGTGGACCCGCTGGATGGCACCAAGGAATTTGTGCATCGGCGCGGGGATTTTACCGTCAATATCGCGCTGATCGAAAATGGTGTGCCAATATTGGGTGTGGTTTTTGCTCCAGCCAAAAAGCGGCTGTTTTATACCGATCAAACCGGCCAAACCCTTGAGGAAAAGCCAGATGGCAGCCTGACCCCGCTGCGAGTTTCCACGCCGGATAACGAGGCGCTGATTGTGGTGGCTTCCAAATCCCACCGCGATGCGGCCACGGATGCTTATATCAATAAATACAAGGTGGCCGATAGTGCCGCCGCGGGTTCCTCGCTGAAATTCTGCTTGGTGGCGGCGGGCGAAGCCGATATCTATCCGCGCCTTGGCCGCACCATGGAATGGGATACCGCAGCGGGCCATGCCGTGCTGCTCGGCGCGGGCGGGCAGGTGCTGCGATTTGAGGATCATACGCCGCTGAAATATGGCAAGCCGATCTATGAAAACCCGTTTTTTATCGCCCTCAGCCCCGGGGTGCAGCTGAAAGAGGCCTGAATGCCGGATATCAGCGTTATTGTTGTCAGTCGAGATCGGCCAGCCGAATTGCGACAAATGCTGGCCTGCTTGCGCTTGCAGGATATTTCCGGTTTTGAAACCATTGTCGTCACCAATACCCCTGGCGCGCTGGAAGGGGCGCTTACCCCGATCCCTTTGCGGCTGTTTGATAGTGACGAAGCCAATATTCCGGTTTCCAGAAATGTCGGGCTGGCGGCGGCAAAGGGGCGCTATGTGGCGTTTTGCGATGATGATGCGCTGCCCGACCCTTCATGGCTGCGCCGCTTGCTGACCCCGTTTGAAAACCCGAAAATTGGCGGCGCAGGGGGCTATACGCGGGGGCGAAACGGCATTTCGCGGCAATGGGGCGCGGTCAAAACCAACGCGCTGGGCGAGGCTGGCCCGCTGGAGATCGACCCCGGGAAAGATCATACGGTTTTTCCGCCATCGGGTGAATTCGCGCCGGTAATGATC
>WFUK01000336.1 GCA_015485015.1 Paracoccaceae bacterium
GGCCACACCCACGCCGACAATGGCAAAATCCACCGCGATCTCGCGACCATTGCTCAGCCGCACCGCGTTGATCTTCCCGTCTCCCAGCAGCGCTTCCACGCCCACACCCTCGAGCATTTCCACCCCGTTCGCTTGATGCAAGGCGCGGAAATAATCCGAGGTTACCGGCGCGGCCACCCGCTGCAAAATCCGCTCGGCCATTTCCACCAGCGTCACCTTCAGGCCGAGCTTGGCCGCCACCGCCGCCGCCTCCAGCCCGATATAACCGCCGCCAATGATCAGCGCATGACGCCCCGCCACAAATTCACCCTGCATCGCCTGCACATCCGCCAGATTGCGCACGCTATATACCCCGTGCAAATCCCCGCCAATCGAGGCGGGCAGCCGATGCGGCTCGGCCCCCGTGGTCAGCGCCAGCTTGTCATAGTCCAGCACCGCGCCATCCGAAAGCGTGACCCGCTTTTCCGCCCGATCAATCGCCACAGCCGACACATCCAGCCGCATTTCCACCCCATGCTCAAGATACCAGGCTTTCGGGCGCAAAAACAGCCGTTCCAGCGCCATATCCCCCAGCAAATAGGCCTTGGAAAGCGGCGGGCGCTGATAGGGCGGCACCGGCTCGGCCCCGATCAGGGTGATCCGGCCTTCAAAGCCGGTTTTGCGCAGGGTTTCGCACAGGGTCGCCCCCGCCTGCCCCGCGCCGATGATGATAAAATGGCTCATATTTCCCTCCATGCAGCGTCCATTCGTGTGGCGAGCTTGGTATCCAGCTCGGTAATGCCGTTGGCGGTATGGGTTTGCAGCGTTACAATCACCTCGTTATAGGTGTTGCTCCATTCCGGATGGTGATCCATCTTTTCGGCCCACATCGCCATTTCGCTCATCCATGCAAAAGCCTTGCGGAAATTCTTGAAGCGAAAGGTTTTGTTTAGCGCGTCGCGCCCCTGCACCATCGCCCAGCCATTTTCCAGTAATTCAGCTTTGTTCATGCTGGCTTTCCTCCCGCTTAAAAGGTCCGATTTCGGTCATTTCCACAATATCCTCGCGCACCGCTTCGCTTTCGGCGGTTAAAAACTGCTGCACCGCCGAAGCAAACCCCTTATCCCTGATCCAGTGCAATGAGTAAACCGCCGCCGGCAGATAGCCGCGCGCCAGCTTATGCTCGCCCTGCGCCCCGGCCTCGACCCGGCCAAGGCCACGCGCAATCGCCGCCTCGATCGCTTGGTAATAGCACAGCTCGAAATGCAGGTTTGGATGATGCTCGGTCGCACCCCAATAGCGGCCATAAAGCGCGTCTTTGCCAATGAAATTGAGCGCACCGGCAATATATCGCCCCTCGCGCCGCGCCAAAACCAGCAGGATATCCTCGCGCATATGCAGCTGCGCCTGATTGAAAAAATCCCGCGTTAGATAGGGCGTGCCCCATTTGCGCGCGCCGGTATCTTGGTAAAACTGCCAAAACGCATCCCAATGCTCGGGCTTGATATCCGCCCCCGTCAGCGCCAAAATCTCGCCGCCAAAACCCTGCGCGCTCTGCCTTTCCTTACGGATATTCTTGCGTTTGCGCGAAGAAAGCCCGGCCAGAAAATCGTCAAAGCTGGCATAATTCCGGTTTTCCCAGTGGAATTGCTGGGTAATGCGCTGCATCAAGCCAAGCTCGCCTCCGAGCCGAAATTCCGCCTCGGTGCAAAAGGTCATGTGAAAAGACGACAGCCCGTTTTGCTCAGCGATTTGCACCGCCGCCTCCAGCATCGCCTTTTTTACCGCGTCATTCGCGGCCAGCAACCTCGGCCCTGTGGCAGGCGTAAACGGCACGGCAGATTGCAACTTGGGGTAATATTCACCCCCCGCACGCATATAGGCATCGGCCCAGTTGAAATCAAAAATATATTCGCCTTGCGAGTGGGATTTTATATAAAGCGGCATCGCGCCCACAAGTTCGCTGCCTAATCGCGCCACCAAATGCCGCGCCTCCCAGCCGGTGCCTTGGCCCACGGATCCACTTGCCTCCAGCGCCAGCAAAAACCGATGGCTGGTAAAGGGATTATCGCCGCCCAGCCCGTCCCACTGGGTAGCAGAAACCTCCGAAAGGCTGTTTAGTAGGTCGATTTCATATGCGGCATTTTTCAGGGCAAATATCCCTCGAAGGTGATATTATCCGCCAAGCGCCGCGCCTCATGTTCATCATCTTCGGATTTGATAGTCCAGCTTAGCACCGGCTCACCCAGCTCGCGAATGCGCGCGACCGGACCCGCATCAAGGCTCAAAAACTGGTGCGAGATAAAGCTCGACCCCGTAGGCTCGAAATCCGCAATCAAGGCCAACTCTTCGGCGCGTTTTCGCGGCAATAGCGGCCATTTTTCCTCGGAAAAATCACTAGTTACCAGCCCGCGCGTCACTTCCGGCGCATGCTTTTGCATCAGATAAACGGCATGCGGATTGATCGACATCACCGCCACCGGCCCGCGATAAGCGTTCAGCACCTCCGCCACCCGGGCCTCCAGCGGGCCAAGATTATCGCCCATCGCGCCGTCTTGATCCTTGATCTCGGCCAGCACCGCCACCTGCCCCGACACCTGTTTCAGCACGGCTTCCAAGGTGGGAATATAGCTGCCGTCAGATAGCTGCATCGCCCCCAGTTCCGCCGCGCTCCGCTGGCGCAGCGGGCCTTTGCTTTGGGTCAGGCGTGATAGCTCGTAATCATGAAAAACCATCGCTTCGCCATCCGACGACATCTGGATATCCAGCTCGATTCCATAGCCCTTAGCGATCGCCGCCTCAAATGCGGCGGTCGAATTTTCCGGAATACCCGTGCTGTGCAAGCCGCGATGGGCAATAGGCGGCAGCAAAAAGGCCGAATGCAAATCAGGCAATCTCGAAAATTCCCTCAATTTCGAC
>WFUK01000337.1 GCA_015485015.1 Paracoccaceae bacterium
ATATTATATTCGGCATTGAGCGTGGAATCCGGCTGATATTCCTCGGTCAGCGTCACCAATAATCGGGTATTGACCCGCTGAAGCGCCGCCAGATCGCGGTTGGTATCCCTGAAAATCCCCGGGCGCGGGGTGCCGCCCAAAAGGCCGGGGATGAGCCAGCAAAAATGGTTTGGCCCGTTATAATCCGGCGCGACCTGTGCGGGCTGGCCAAAGATAACGCGCGGCTTTCGGGGGCTGGTTTTTTCCATCGATTTGCTCTTTCGTCGGGTATCTGGCTGTATTGGCATTCACCCAACGGCCTGCAAAAATTCACTATATCGCCGAATTTTGAAAAAATACAACCATGCGCGCCGTTTCCCCGCGATAATTCCGCGCGAAGGGGTTTAGTTTCTTGCTCAACGCGGCAAAGGGCGGTATTCCAAAAGCAGGAAAATACAGGAGCCACCCATGCAAGACCCGCAGCAACTCGTGACCACCGAATGGCTGGAAGACCATCTGAATGCGCCGGATGTGCGGATTATGGATGCCAGTCTGGTTTTGCCCGGCGATCCGCGCGATTGCCGCAAGGAATACGAAAGCTGCCATATTCCCGGGGCGCGGTATTTTGATATTAACGATGTCGCCGATAGCCGCTCCGAGCTGCCGCATATGGTGCCACCGGTGGAGAAATTCATCTCCAAAATGCGGGCGATGGGCATTGGTGATGGCCATAAGGTAGTATTTTACGATAGCAATGACGCGCTTTTTTCCGCCGCCCGCGCATGGTGGATGTTTCGGCTGTTTGGCAAGGATGACGTGGCGATTCTGGATGGCGGCCTGCCCAAATGGATTAAAGAAGGTCGCCCCGTAGAGGATATGCCGCCCCTGCTGCGCGATCGCCATTTCACCGCGCGGCGCAATGCGGGGCTGGTGCGCGATGTGACGCAAGTCGCCTCGGCGGTGAAGCTGAAAGACGCGCAAATTCTGGATGCCCGCTCGCCGGTGCGCTTTGCGGGCGAGGTCGAAGAAGCGCGCGAAGGGGTGCGACGTGGGCGAATTCCGGGCAGCAAAAACATATATTATAAGGACCTGACCGGCCCTCGGGGCACCTTGCTGCCGCTGGAGGAAATCCGCGAAATATTCGAGGATGAGGAAATTGATCTAAGCAAACCTATTATCCTCACCTGCGGTTCCGGCGTTACCGCCTGTGTTCTGGCCCACGCGCTGGAGCGGCTGGGCCATCGGCAATGGTCGGTTTATGACGGCTCGTGGTCCGAATGGGGCATGTATAACGAGCTGGCGATTGAAACCGGATGGTAGAGGTCACGATCACATATCTGGAAATGCAGGCGCGGCCAAGCTATCCGCGCCCGCACCAGCCCTTGGGGCATCAGGCGGCGCTGCTACACGCAGAAAATCCGCCGCTTTGGTATTTTCTCGATCTATACCGCGCGGTGGGCGCGCAATATCAATGGACCGATTGGCTGGAGGCCAGCGAGGCCGAGCTGAAAGATTTTGTGCAGCATCCCGATATGGCGCTATTCACGCTCATTCGCCAAGGCTGGCCCGCCGGATTTTTTATGCTGGACCGGCGCGAGGCGGGTATTTGCGATCTGGCCTATCTGGGGCTGGTGCCCGAGGTGCTGGGGATGGGTCTGGGCAAATATCTGCTGCAAGAAGCGGTGCATATGGCGTGGGATGGCGAAGGCACGTCGCGCGTCACCGTTAATACCTGCACGCTGGATCACCCCCGCGCGCTTGCGCTTTATCAAAGCTCCGGATTTTCTCCGGTGCGCCAAGAAATTATCACCCGCGACTAGAGAAGGACTGCGGCTATGCTGGAAAATCTAAAAGAACAGGCCCCGGATAAAATCATCGAACTGATCGGGCTTTTTGCTGCTGACAAGCGGGTCGACAAACTGGATCTCGGGGTCGGGGTTTATAAAAACGCCGAGGGAAAAACGCCGGTGATGCGGGCGGTAAAGGCCGCCGAAGCGCGGCTGTTGGCCGAGCAAGAGAGCAAATCCTATGTCGGGCTGCTGGGCGATCTTTCCTATGTGGAAGCCATTCGCGAGCTGGTGCTGGGCGATAGCGTCGATGTCGCGCGGATTTGCGGCGCGCAAGAGCCGGGCGGCACTGGTGCGATCCGGCAGCTATTCGAGCTGATCCGCGCCGCCAATGCCGATGCGACCGTGTGGATTTCCAACCCGAGCTGGCCAAACCACGAAGCGATCCTGAAATATCTCGGCATGAATATCGGCAAATACCGCTATTTTGACGAGGCCACCTGCGGGGTGGATTTTGCCGGTATGAAAGCCGACCTAGCGGCGGCAAAAGCCGGTGATGTCGTGCTGCTGCATGGCTGCTGTCATAACCCGACAGGCGCGAATATTACGCAGGCCGAGTGGGGTGAGATCACCGATATTGCTTTGGAAAAAGGCCTGATGCCGATGATCGACATCGCCTATCAGGGCTTTGGTGACGGGCTGGAGGAAGACACAAACGGCCTGCGCAGCATGGCGGCAAAGGTGCCGGAAATGCTGGTGGCGGCGAGCTGCTCGAAGAATTTCGGGCTTTACCGGGATCGGGTCGGCGCGGCGCTGATTATTTCGAAAGACGCAGCCGGAACGGCGCTGAGCAAGGCCAATCTGGCGGGTTTGAACCGGCTGAATTTCTCCTTTCCGCCGGATCATGGTGCCAAGGTGGTGTCGATCATCATGAATGATCCCGCCCTGAAGGCGGACTGGATGGCCGAGGTCGAAGATATCCGGCAAGAAATGCTGACCTTGCGCAAAAACCTGGCCGAAGCGCTGCGGCGCGAAACCAATTCCGACCGGTTTGACTTTTTCGCCGAGCATCGCGGCATGTTTTCGCGCCTCGGGCTTAGCCCCGAGCAGGTGATGAAGCTGCGCACGGATTTCGGGATCTATATGGTGGGCGATAGCCGGATCAACATCGCGGGCCTACCGCGAGAGGGTTTGGATAAGCTTGCCAAGGCTATTGCGTCGGTTATTTAGGCCTAATTCAACATTGAGTGCTTGTGTTCCGAGCGAAGCGAGGCACGGGCCGTCGGCAAACCCTGTCCAGCTTTGCTGGTAAAGTGCCTTTGGGGAGGGGGGCTTTTGCTCCCCGATACAAAGGCAGGCTGCTGCAGCTAAGGTGGTGGCCCCTCGCTTATGAAAGGATTGCTGGCGCAATCCATCCATAACCATTGGGCGGTGGCCTCGCTTCGCTCGGCGGACTATTTGATAAGGGTCGGATAACATGAGCCAAATCCCGTATATTTCGGCAACGGATGTTGAGGGGAAGCTGAGTTGGAGCGCGATGGCGGATGCCATTTTGGCGGGGCATAACGGCGCGCGGGCGGAGATTTCGGATCAGCTATTGCAGCGTGGCGAGGATATTTTGCTATCTCGTGTCGCATGGATTGACGGGCTGGGCGCGGGGGTTAAAACTGTAAGTGTATTTCCGTTGAACCCTGCGCAGGGCTTGCCCTCGGTGCAAGGCGCGATGCTTTTATTTGACGATCAGAGCGGCGCGGTGGTGGCGG
Source organism: Paracoccaceae bacterium (assembly GCA_015485015.1). GTDB lineage: Bacteria > Pseudomonadota > Alphaproteobacteria > Rhodobacterales > Rhodobacteraceae > UBA3077. The sequence continues at coordinate 3,530 of WFUK01000337.1, forward strand.
TGATCGATAGTGCGCTGGTGACGAAATGGAAAACCGTGGCGGATAGCCTGCTTGGCGCGCGGCTATTGGCGCGGCCTGATTCCGCGCGGTTGCTGGTGTTGGGCGCGGGCGAGGTGGCGCGGGGGCTGGTGCAGGCTTATCCGGTGATTTTTCCGCAGATCGAGATCGAGATATGGAATCGCAGCCCTGAAAAGGCCGAGGCGCTGGCGGCATCGCATCCGAATATGCGCGCGGTGCGGGATTTGGAGGCAGCGGTGCGGCGGGCGGATATCATCAGCGCCGCGACCATGGCAAAAGCGCCGCTGATCAAGGGGGAATGGTTGCGGGCGGGGCAGCATGTTGATTTGATCGGGGCGTTTACCCCTGAAATGCGCGAGGCGGATGACGAAGCCCTGCAGCGCAGCCGGATATTTGTCGATAGCCGCGCCACCACCCTTGAGCATATCGGCGAGCTGATCCTGCCGCTGGCCAGCGGGGCGATTGTGCGAGCGGATATTTTGGGCGATCTTTATGATCTGGCGGCGGGTGTGGATGGCAGGCTTGGAGCTGATGACATCACCCTGTTCAAAAATGGCGGCGGGGCGCATCTGGATCTGATGGTCGGGCAGGTGATTTTGGACGCTTACCATACAGAATAGGCTTGACGCGAGGGCAGGATGCCCTAGCCTGCGCCTATGCATCCAAACCCGATATTCCGGTCTGTTGACCATGAAAAAAGCCTTGCCTTTGCTGCCGAGCGCGGCTTTGGCACGCTATCTGTGAATGGTAATAACGGCCCTTTAGCGGCGCATTTACCCTTTGTTTTTAATGCCGATCACAGCCGTGTGGCGTTTCATATGCTGCGCTCAAATCCTGTGCTGCGGGCGGCGGGGCCGGCGCTTTTGGCGGTGAATGGGCCGGACGGGTATATCTCGCCTGACTGGTATGGCACGCCCGAGCTGGTGCCGACATGGAATTATGTGGCGGTGCATTTGCGCGGGAATTTGCGGATATTGGAACCCGAGGCGCTAGAGCCGCATTTGCGGGCGCTTTCCGGTGAGTTCGAGCGGCGGCTTTTGCCCAAGCCGATCTGGGATCTGGATAAGGTGAGCGCGGAAAACAAGGCAAAAATGATGCGAATG
>WFUK01000338.1 GCA_015485015.1 Paracoccaceae bacterium
CCGGGGGTTTATATGCCGGGGGGGATGTGGACCTTGGTTTTCCGATCGAATTTCGCTCGGGGCTGGAATTCGGGGTGCGGCTCGGAGAGGATTGGCAGGTATCGCTTTCTTATGACCACCGCTCAAATGGTGATATTTCGCCGGTGAACCCGGGAATGGAAACCCTGCAACTGCGGGTTTCAAAGGCGTTTAACTAAGACGTTTTTGTTTTTTGCAAGCGCCGGAGCGGCGCGTTTTATCTGGCGGGGTTTTATAGGCTGCGCCCGCGCCGCGCCGATATATCTGCGCTTCAGGTCAAGGCCCATATGGTTGTTGCCCCGATCACCAGCCCCACGGCAAGCGGGCGCAGGCTAAACCATTTTGGCCGCTCCGGCTCGGGCGCAGGCGCGGCGGCTTTCAGCAGCGCTGATTCAGCCAAGCGGGGCAATAGCGGGCCAAAGCGGGCCAGCACTTTTGCGGTGTCCAGCAGGTCTTTTACCATGGCTTTTGGCCCCAGAGAATCGCGGATATAGGTTTCTACCACGGTATGCGAACCTTCCCACATATTCATGTCAGGGTTGATTGTGCGTGCCACGCCCTCGACCACCACCATGGTGCGCTGGAGCAAAATAAGCTCGGTGCGGGTTTCCATGCCAAAGCGCTCGGTCACGTCAAATAGCTGCGCCAAAAGCCGCGCCATGGAGATCTGGCTGGCATCCTGACCAAAAATCGGCTCGCCAATGGCGCGGATGGCTTGGGCGAATTCCTCGACATCTTGATGCGGCGGCACATAGCCCGCCTCAAAATGCACCTCGGCCACGCGCCGATAATCCCGTATCAAAAAGCCGTATAATATCTGCGCATAGGCGCGCCGCGTTTGGCTATCAATCCGGCCCATAATGCCAAAATCAAACGCCACGAGGTCACCATTTTCGGTGTATTTCAGATTGCCCTGATGCATATCGCCATGGAAAAACCCGTCGCGCAGGGCATGGCGCAGGAAGGTCTCGATGATGCGGGTGGAAAATTCTACCGGATCAAGATCGGTCGCCAACAACGCCTCGACATCGCCAAGCGGAATGCCCTCGACCCATTCGGTTGTCATCACCCGCCGCGCCGAAAGCGGCCAGATCAGCGCCGGCACGCTAAAGCCTTCATCGCCCTTGGTATTGGCGGCAAATTCATCGCCCGCGCTGGCTTCCGAGCGCAGATCAAGCTCGGCGCGCACGATGCCCTCAAAATGCTCGATCACGCTGGTGGGCTTAAGGCGGCGCGAGGAGGGCGCAAAAATCTCGATCATTCTAGCGGAAAGGTGAAAGGCATCCACATCGCGCATGAAGGCTTTTTCAATGCCGGGCCGCAGCACTTTTACCGCCACCGCCTGCCCTGTTTCGCGGATCACCGCCTTATGCACCTGCGCCAGCGAAGCCGCCGCCACCGGCTCGGAAAACTCCGAAAAGCATTCATCCACCTTGATCCCCAGCTCGCGCTCGATTTCGGCGATGGCGACGGCAGTGGGAAATGGCGGCAGGCTGTCTTGCAGCACTTTCAGCTCATCCGCCAGCTTGGGACCAACCACATCGGGGCGGGTGCTCATCAGCTGGCCGAATTTGATATAGGCAGGGCCAAGCGCCACCAAAGCGCGCAAAATAGGCGGCTGGCTCATATCGCCCTTCACGCCGAGCCACTTGAAAGGCCAGCCCAGCACCTTGGCGGCGATGCGAATGCTGGTCGGGGCTTGCATCGCATCCAGCGCCGCATCCATCGCGCCCGAGCGCTCGAATGTGGCCCCCGTGCGGATTAGCCGCCAGATATTATGCGGGCCTCTCATAGCTTCCAGCCCGAATGCAGCGCCGCGATACCAAGGCTTAGATTGCGGTATTTCACATTGGAAAACCCGCCCTTACGGATCATCTCGGCGAAGGGTTCTTGCTTGGGAAATTTGCGGATGGATTCCACCAGATACTGGTAGCTATCGCGGTCATTGGCGATGATCTCGCCCAGCTTGGGGATGACATTAAACGAATAGCGATCATAAGCCCATTGCATCGCCGGATTAGGAATGGCGGAAAATTCCAGCACCATAAACCGCCCGCCGGGGCGCAGCACGCGGTAGGCCTCGTTGATGGCATCCTGAATGCGGGTCACGTTACGAATGCCAAAGCTGATGGTATAAACGTCAAAGCTATTATCCTTAAACGGCAGCGCCATCGCATCACCCACCACCCAATCCAGCCGCTCGCCCATGGCCTCGGCCTCGGGGCGCCTGGTGCCTTCCACCAGCATGGATTCTGTCATATCCAGCACGGTGGCATGGGCCTGCCCTTTGGCGCGCTCGTTAAACTTAAACGAAATATCGCCGGTGCCGCCTGCCACATCCAGCAGCTTTTGCCCGGGCTGCGGCGCGAGCCAATCCATCATCGCCTCTTTCCAGACGCGGTGAATGCCCATGCTCATGGCATCATTCATAATATCGTATTTGCTCGCCACCGACGAAAATACCCCGTGGACCATGCCGGCCTTATCGGCCTCGTCTACTTGGGTAAAGCCAAAATGGGTCTTGCGATTCGTGCTCATCATTGCCGCCTATATCTGCTCCAGCCACCTTTATCCGGTTGCGGCGGCAGGTTCAATCAAAGCTTACGTAACAAGCTGATGCGGGTATCGCCATATTTGCGCTGGTCTTTCAGGATAAATCCGGCGGGGGGCGAAATTTCGGCGCTGTCTTCCCAGACCACCATCGCCCCCTCGGCCAGCCAGCCGCCGCGCTCGCAGCTCATCAGCGCCTTTTCCCCCAAGCCCTTGCCGTATGGCGGATCAAGGAAGACCAGATCATAGGGA
>WFUK01000339.1 GCA_015485015.1 Paracoccaceae bacterium
GATGTGTATAAGAGACAGCTACCGACATGCAGGCGCTGGCGGGCGCGGGGCGGGCGCATAAACGGGTGTTTGCCGGCTTTGCGCTGGCGGCATTGGCGCTGGCGGGGCTCCCGCCGCTGGCCGGATTTTTCTCCAAGGATGCGATTATCGCGGCGACGCTGGCCGCCCCCGAAGCCATATGGCTGGTGCCGCTGGGGCTGGCAGGCACATTGCTGACCGGCGCTTATATGGCGCGCGCCCTTGGCCAGCTATGGCGCGGACCGGCGGAGGTGACAAAAACCGGCGCTTCGCTTTATTGGATGGGCTGGGGCATGGCGGGACCGGTGGCGCTTGCGGTCGGGCTTGGCGCAGGGTTTCCGGCGTTGGAAGCGCGGCTCGGGGCGGTGGTCGAGGTTGATCTAACCGCCATGATGCTGGGCCTCGGGGCGGGGCTGGCGGGGCTGTTTCTGGGCTGGGTATTTGGCCCAAAAACCCTGCTTGGCCCGCTTTACGGCGCGGCGAAAAACGGATTTTCGATTACCGCAGGAATGGAAGCGCTGTTTGTGCGGCCCGGCCTTGCGCTGGCACGGGCGCTGGATCGCTTTGAAACCGGATTATATGAATTTGTGCTTGCCCTTGGCCGCGCCAATCTGAAGCTCGGGAAAAGCACCCGCAAAGCAGATGAGGACGGCATAGACCGCACGATTTTCGGCTTTGCCCGCGCCACCGTCACCACCGGCAGCCGCGCCCGAAAGCTTCAAAGCGGGCTTATTCACCGCGAGCTTGCCCTAACCATCGTCGCAACCGGCCTATTGGCTGTCGGGCTTTTCATCGCCCCCCTGTTTTACTGAGGAAACCACATCATGATCCCCATCGTTTCCCTATCCGTGTTTCTGCCGCTCGCTGGCGCTTTGCTGCTGCTGGTCCTGCCGCGCGCCTCGCAAGCCATGGTTTTTGCCATCGGGATCGGCATCAGCGCCGCCACGTTTTTACTCACGCTGCTGATGTGGGCGCGCGGGGTGGTGCCGGGGGGCTTTTCGCAGGTTGAGGAGGTCCGCTGGATTGATGCGGTTGGCGCGGCTTATCGGGTCGGGGTGGATGGCATTAGCCTGCCGCTCGTCCTGCTGACCTCGCTATTATTCCTGCTTGCCTTTGTCTATCAGGCGAAAAAATCCGACCGCGCCCGCAGCTTTGTGGTGCTGATGCTGATGCTGGAAACCGCCTCGATCGGCACCTTTGTTGCGCTGGATGCGCTGCTGTTTTATGTGTTTTTCGAGGTCTCTCTGGTGTCGATGTATTTTATGATTGCGGGCTGGGGCGGGCCGGATCGACAGCGCGCGGCGCTTATGTTTTTCCTCTATACCCTGCTCGGCAGCCTGCCGCTTTTGCTCGCGATCCTCGGGATGTTTCTCGCGTCTGATCCCTATACCTTTGATATGCGCATCTGGATCGAAACCCAGCCGCTAACCGGCATGGCGGGCATGCTGGCGCTGATCGCCATGCTCTTTACCTTTGCGGTGAAAATTCCGGCCTTTCCGGTGCATACATGGCTGCCCGCGGCGCATGTTCAGGCCCCCACCGTTGGCTCGGTTATCCTTGCAGGGGTGATGCTGAAATTCGGCACCTATGGCTTGGTGCGCTTTGCGCTGCAAATGACGCCGGACGCCTTTCGGGCGGCGGGCGAGGTGGTGCTGGTATTTGGCGTGATCGGCGCGATATACGGCGCGTTTGTGGCGCTGGCGCAGAGCGATCTGAAACGCATGATTGCCTATACCTCGATCAACCATATGGGCTATGTGGTGATCGGCGTGGCGGTGGCGGCGCTGGCCACAGACCCCGCGATGCGGGCAATCGCGCTTGACGGGGCCACACTTCAGATGATCAGCCACGGGCTGGTGACAGGGGCGCTGTTTTTTCTGGCCGGCATGCTGAAAGACCGCGCCGGCACCTATGAAATGGACCGTTTTGGCGGCTTGCTTTCGATCACGCCGTTCTTGGGCTGGAGCTTTATCCTTGCGGCTTTTGCCTCGCTTGGCCTGCCGGGGCTGGCGCATTTTCCGGCTGAATTCCAGATCTTCCTCGCCACGCTCAATGTGGCGCCGGTGGCGATTGTCTCGATCCTTGCGATTGTGGTGGTGGCGGCGCTTTATCTTCGCTCCATCGCCAAGGTATTTCTGGGCGAGCCTAACCAGACATGGGCCAAAATGCCGGACCTCGACCGGCAAGAGCGCTGGGTGATTATCCCGCTTCTGGCGCTGATCATCGGCATCGGAATAGCGCCTGCATGGCTGCTGGACGTGATCCACATCACCACCACATCGCCGGGGTTCTGATGTCACGCGATCTCTCTTTCCTGCTGCCCGAGCTTTTGCTGATGATCACCGCCGCTTTGATGCTGATCGGCGAGATGATACGCATGCCCCGACTGGTGCTGGCCATCGGCCTTGGCGGGCTGGCGCTGGCCACATGGCTTAGCCTGCCGCTTCTCGCAGCCGATACCACGGTTTTTGGCGGCACCTATCGCATAGACCGGCTCGCGGTCTGGTCCAAGCTGATCTTGCTACCGGCAACGGCGCTGTCTTTGCTGCTGGCGCGGGCCGAGGTGGCGGGGCGCTATCGCGAGGGCAGTGTTTATAGCCTGATGATGCTGGTCACCATTGGCGCGCTTATGCTTTCGGGTAGCGGGGATGTGATGCTCTTGGTGCTGGGGATTGTCATTACCGGCCTTGGGTCTTTTGCGCTGGTGGCCTATCCCGATGATGATGCCGCCACCGAGGCCTCGATGAAATTTCTTGTATTCGGTTCGGTGGCTGGCGCGGTCATGACCTATGGTCTTACCTTCTGGTATGCGGCTGCCGGCTCCACCCTGTTTTCGGCCTTGGCGGATATTGCCTCGATGCCGCTTTTGGCGGCGGCGGGGCTGGTCGCCTTGCTGATCGGGATGGGGTATAAAGCGTCGCTGGTGCCGTTTCATTTCTGGGCCCCCGATGCCTATCAGGGCGCGCCGGTATCGGTGGCGGCTTATATGTCGGTGGTTACCAAAATCGCCACGATTTTTGCGCTGGCGCAGGCCTTGCAGTTTTTGCCGATCCAGACCGGTTGGCCATGGGCGGTGGCGATTATCTCGGCCCTGACCATGACCTACGGCTATCTCGCGGCGCTGGTGCAAAGCCAGCTACCACGCCTGATCGCCTATTCCTCGGTTGCGCAATCGGGGTATTTTCTGCTCGGGGTTTTGGCCATTGGCAGCGGTCGGCTGAGCGTGGACGGGCTGGTGGTATTTGGCGCGGCCTACGCGGCGATGAATATCGGAGCCTTTGCGGTGATCCTGCTGGCGGGGCGGGATATGGAAGCGATCAAAGGCCTTGGGCGGCGCGCGCCGATGCTC
>WFUK01000340.1 GCA_015485015.1 Paracoccaceae bacterium
ATCTTTTAGCGCGGCGCAAAGCGTAGCGCATACATCCTCCGCCCCGTTAAAGCGGCTTCCGTCATATTCCAGCTTTAGCGCGTATCGGGGCATTTTGCAGGTTTTACGCCGATTTTACTTGCGGTCAAGGCCAAAACGAATCATTGATTCGGGGTGGAAGCCTGAAAAATCGCAAAGGGAGGCAAAATGTTCAAAAAAAATCGTATCGCCATGCCGCCCCTATTTAGTGGCTGCATATTTTGCACCCACCATATGATGTGTTTTTTGCGCCGATATTTTGGATTCACGTCTTGGATTTTGCATCCAGTGTCATAAAGTGGTCCAAATACCCATTGATCGGCAGATAAACCCATGCTACAAAATCTCTACAGACGGAGAGAGTGTCGTTGTGAATAACTAGACCAAAAAAATATGGCAGGTTCATACAGGCATACATTCTCCCCCCGACGTAAAAGCAGATCCGACGCGAGTGCGAGCAGAAACAAAATATCGCAGTTGGGCGACCCGAACGGGCTAGATGGCGGATCGTGTTAGGCAGGCACGATCCGCTGTTTTCCGTTTAGGGGCAGTAATTAGGAGTAGCAGGTGGAAGTCTCTTTCACGGACGAACTGACCAGCAAGGTCGATGGTAAAGGGCGGGTGTCAATCCCCGCTCCGCATCGTGCTGTCCTCGTTGGTGGAGATCCGGCCTGCGATGATGGCAAAAACCCCAACCTTGTGCTGATCCACTCCAAGAGCCACGAGCCATGTTTGCGGATTTTCACCGTTGCGGCCTATGACAAGCTGCGGCAGGAAGTGCTGGACATGCCCTATGGTCCGGAGCGCAACAAGAAATCCCGCAAGCTGATTTCCAAGGCGACGCCCTTGATGGTGGATGATAATGGCCGCGTGATCCTGCGCAAGGACCTGCGGGAGCGGTTCGGGATTGACGGCGCGGCGATTTTTGTCGGCAGTGCGGATCATCTGCAAATCTGGGATCCCGACACCTATGAAGAATTCTATGATGATGATGATGGCGAGGATCCGTTTATCGGCCTTGGTCAGGTGCGCCCGGCAGCGATGGCATGACCGGCAGCGCCCCGCATATTCCGGTGCTGCTGGGGCCGATTCTCACGCAATGCGCCCCCGTTCAGGGCTTGTGGCTTGACGGCACCTATGGCAATGGCGGCTATTCCCGTGGCTTGCTGGAGGCGGGTGCGAGCCGCGTGATCGGGGTGGATCGCGATCCCGATGTGCTGGCGCGGGCCAGGCCGCAGCCGGGGATTGATCTGGTTTCGGGCTGTTTTGGCGAGCTTGATCAAATCGCCGATGCGCCGCTGGACGGGGTGGTGCTGGATATCGGCGTTTCCTCCATGCAGATCGACCAAGGCGCGCGCGGGTTTTCTTTTATGCGGGATGGGCCGCTGGATATGCGGATGTCCCAAAGCGGGCCATCGGCGGCGGATGTGGTTAATCGCGCGGATGAGGCCCTGATTGCCGATATTCTTTTCCGCTTTGGCGAGGAACGGAAATCCCGCCGGATTGCGCGGGCTATTGTGGCGGCGCGGCAAGATGCGCCGATAACCACTACCCTGCAACTTGCGGATATCATTAAGAAAAACCTGCCATACCCGAAGCCGAACCAGCCCCACCCTGCCACTCGCAGCTTTCAGGCCCTGCGCATCGCGGTGAATGACGAACTGGGCGAATTGGCGCGCGGGCTGGTGGCGGCGGAAGCGGCGCTCAAGCCCGGTGGTCTGTTGGTGGTGGTCAGCTTTCACTCGCTGGAAGACCGGATGGTGAAACGCTTTATGCAGCAGCGCTCGGGCAATGCCCCGCGCGCCAATCGTTATGCGCCGGAATCCGAGGGGGACCAGCCCCGCTTTGCCCGGGTGACCCGCAAGGCGATCGAGGCCACACAAGAAGAATGCGATGCCAACCCGCGCGCCAGATCCGCCCGCCTGCGCATTGCCAGAAGGCTGGAGGCCCCGGCGGCCCATACGGTGCCAAAGGATATGGGCATGCCCGAAATCGATCTGCACAAAGGTGGTATATTATGAAGTCGTTCCTTTATCTCCTCGCCGGTGTTGCCGTTGTGTTGGCCGCCAGCAAAACCTATCAAATCAATTACCGTGTGCAGCAGGCCGAAACCCGTGTATCCAAGCTGGTGCGCCAGATCGATAAAGAGCGCGAAGCGATTGCGGTGCTGGAGGTCGAATGGGCCTATCTGAACCGCCCCGAGCGGCTGCGGGCTTTGGCCTTCACCTATTCCGCCGAGCTGCAATTGGACAAGGTCGATGCGGCCAATTTCGGCACCATCGCCGAGATCGCCCCGCCACCGGATGAAATCGGCCTCGCGGTGCAGCAAATCGTGGCAAGGCAGAATTAATGCAAATCCGCCGCCCGCTTCGCCCGTTATTGCGAATTCTCAAGGCCAGATCGGTTGGGATCGATCCGGCTTTGGTCGAGGCCGAAGAGCGCGCCGCAAGGCTGCGTCAGCAGCGCGCCGCCGAGAAGCGCCGCGCCGAGCGCCGGATCGGGCTGATGGTGGCGCTGTTTGGCCTGTCCTTTGTGGCGGTGGGGGTGAAAATGGGCCTCGTTGCCATGCAGGAGCCGGTGGAGCCGAATGCCGGCATCCATTCGCCGGTGATCCTGAACGAGCGCACCAATATCGTAGACCGGAACGGCGCGATTCTGGCGACCAATATCATAACCGCCTCGCTTTATGCCCGCCCGCAGATCATGGCCGATCCGGCGGGGGCGATTGCAGGGCTTTTGCGCATTTTCCCTGATCTGGAAAGGGAAAAACTGGAAAAGCTGTTTGGCGGGCGGCGCTCGTTTGTCTGGCTCAAGCCCAAGCTTTCCCCCGAGCAGCAGCAAGCGGTGCTGGACCTTGGCGAGCCGGGGCTATTGATTGGCCCGCGCGAGATGCGGGTTTATCCCAATGGGGCGTTTGCGGCGCATATTCTGGGCGGCACCCGTTTTGGCGAGCAAGACGTGCGCTCGGCCGAGCTGGTCGGGGTGGCGGGGGTGGAGCTGCAATTCAACGACTACCTGAATGATCCCGCCAATGCCGAGCGTCCGCTGGAGCTTTCCATTGATCTTACAGTGCAATCCGCCATGCGGCAGGTGCTGGAAGGCGGCATGGATTTAATGAATGCCAAGGCCGCGATGGGGGTTTTGATGGAGGCGGATACCGGCCGGATTATCTCGATGGTGTCTTTGCCGGATTTTGACCCGAATTATCGCCCCAATCCGCCCACCAGCGGCGATCCGGCCGATAGTCCGCTGTTTAATCGCGCGGCGCAGGGCACCTATGAGCTTGGCTCTACCTTCAAGATATTTACCGCCGCGCAGGCCATCGAATCCGGTGCCGCCACGGTAGAAACCATGCTGAATACCCAAACCCCGCTGGTATGGCGACGCTTCAAGATCAATGATTTCAAAAGCTATGGCCCCAGCTTGAGCCTGCGGGATGTGATTGTGAAATCCTCCAATGTCGGCATTGCCCGCCTGGCCATGAGCATGGGCGACGAGGCGCAGCAAGAATTCCTGCGCTCGCTCGGCCTGATGGAGCGCCTGCCGCTGGAGCTGCCTGAATCGCGGCTGTCAACGCCGATCCTGCCGCCTAGATGGTCCGAGATCAGTACGCTGACCATTTCCTATGGCCAAGGGATTGCCGTAACCCCCGTGCATCTGGCGGCGGCTTATGCCAGCGTTTTGAACGGAGGGCTGCGGGTGCGGCCAACGCTGCTGAACGAGGTAACCCCTCCGACCGAAGCCGATCGGGTGATTTCGCCTGACACCTCGATTGCCGCGCGCGATATGCTGCGTCAGGTCGTGGTGCGCGGCACGGCCTCTATGGGGGATGTCGAGGGATACGAGGTTGGCGGCAAAACCGGCACCGCCGATAAGCCCAATCCGCAAGGGGCATATTACGAGGATAAAGTGATTGGCACCTTCGCGGCGGCTTTCCCGATGAGCAACCCGCGCTATGTGCTGGTGGTTTCGCTTGATGAGCCCGAGATCGATATCGCCGACGAGGCCCGCCGCACCGCAGGCTGGACCGCCGTGCCGGTATCGCGCGAAATCATCCGCCGGATTGCGCCGCTCTTGGGCTTGCGCCCCGGGCAAAATAATGAAACATCTAGCGATCCCGCAGACCCGTCCAATAATTGAGGCCCCGATGGCAAAAACGCTCGCAGATCTCGGACTTACCCGCCGCATTATCCGCGCAGGCCAATGGGCCGGGGAGCCAGCGTTTACCGGGCTAAGCGTGGATAGCCGCAATACCCAAGACGGCCATCTTTTTTGCGCCATGCCGGGCGAGAATTTTCACGGGGCGGAATTTGCCCAATATGCCCTGCGTATGGGGGCGCTTGGGGTGCTGACCGATGATAAGGGGCTGGAAATACTCGATAATCCGGATTATCCCGTGCTATTATCAAATGACCCCCGCGCCGCGCTCAGCGTTGCGGCAGCGCATTTTTATGGTAGCCAGCCGCGCCATATGGTGGCGATCACCGGCACCAATGGCAAAACCTCGGTGGCCAATTTTCACCGCCAAATTCTGGAGCAGCTTGATCGTGCTGCGGTGAATTTCGGCACGGTCGGGGTGGAGGGTGCTGTGTCAGCCAAGCTCAGCCATACCACGCCCGAGCCGATCACCCTGCATAAGCTGCTGGCCGAGCTGGCCACCAAGGGCGTCACCCACGCCGCGATGGAGGCCTCCTCGCACGGGCTGGAGCAGCGGCGGCTGGACGGGGTGATGCTGGAAGCTGCGGCTTTCACCAACCTGACGCGCGATCACCTTGATTACCACCATACCTTTGGCGATTATTTCGCCGCCAAGGCGGGGCTGTTTGAGCGGGTGCTGCCGGTGGGGGCGACAGCGGTGATCAATATGGATGACGGTTTTGGCCCCACCATGCGCTTGGTGGCCGAGGGCCGTGGCCAGCGGGTGTTGAGCCTTGGCTCGGTTGAGGGTTGCGATATGCAAATCCTCAACCAGCGCTTTGATAGCGACGGGCAAGATGTGCGGTTTTCCTGGATGGGCAGGGTCTATACCACCCGCCTGAGCCTGATCGGCGGCTTTCAGGCCAGCAATGTGCTGATGGCGGCGATGCTGGCGATTGCGCTGGAGGAAGACCCGGAGGCGGTATTTAACACCCTGCCAAAGCTGGAAACCGTGCGCGGGCGGATGGAACTGGCGGCAACCCGCGATAGCGGTGCCAAGGTTTTTGTAGATTTCGCCCATACCCCCGAGGCGCTGGAAACCGCGCTTAAGGCGCTGCGCCCCCATGTGCTGGGCCGCTTGATTGTGGCCTTCGGCGCTGGCGGGGATCGCGATAAGGGCAAGCGGCCTTTGATGGGCGCGGCGGCGGCCAATGCCGATATCGTATTTCTGACCGACGACAACCCGCGCTTTGAAGACCCCGCCAGCATTCGGGCCGAGGTGCGGGCGGGCTGCCCCGAGGCTTATGAGGTGGCGGATCGGGCCGAGGCGATTTTGCGCGCCGTGGATGCGCTTCAGCCCGGAGATACGCTGCTGATTGCCGGCAAGGGCCATGAAAGCGGGCAAATTGTTGGCCATGATATTTTTCCGTTTGACGATGCAGAGCAGGCCAGCGTGGCGGTGGCGGCCTTGGAGGGCCGGATATGACCCCGCTCTGGACCCGCGACGCGGCGGTGGCGGCCACCGGGGGCTGTTGCGCGCAGGACTGGGCGGCAAGCGGCGTGTCGATCGATACCCGCAGCCTTGAACAGGGCGATCTGTTTGTGGCGCTTTCCGCCAGCCGCGATGGCCATGATTTTGTCGGCCAAGCGCTGGCGCAGGGCGCGGCGGCGGCGCTGGTTTCGCGCATTCCCGAAGGCTTGGAGGAGGCACCGCTCTTGCTGGTGCCGGATGTGCTAAAGGGGCTGGAGGCGCTGGGGGTGGCGGCGCGGGCGCGCA
>WFUK01000341.1 GCA_015485015.1 Paracoccaceae bacterium
ACTATCTGCTGCTGAGCTATCCGATTTGGTATGTGTTGGCGTGGGACCATTTGCGCGGTGAGGTGCGCACATTTCGGTGTGACCGGATCGAGCAGATAGCCGCGTTGGAGCTGGAGTTTCAATTGCGCCCCTTGTCGGATTTTCAGGCCGCGATTGTGGGCGCGCAGGTGATTTGAATGATGATTTCCCATCCTGACTTTACTCTGCCCTTGCCGATCTATAAATGTGGCACAATTCATAAGGAGCATCCCATGGTTAGCCAACCACCCAACAGTTACACGCAAGGCCCTGATGATCAGGGCCGCTATGGCATTCATGGCGGGCGCTTTGTGTCCGAGACCCTGATGCCGCTGATATTGGAGCTGGAAGCGCAGTATGAGCATGCCAAAACCGATGATAGTTTCTGGGCCGAAATGGAGCATCTGTGGCAGCATTATGTGGGCCGCCCCAGCCCGCTTTATTATGCCGAGCGCCTGACCGGGCATTTGGGCGGGGCCAAGATTTATCTGAAGCGGGACGAGTTAAATCACACCGGCGCGCATAAAATCAACAATGTGCTGGGGCAGATATTGCTGGCTCGCCGCATGGGAAAAACGCGGATTATTGCCGAAACCGGCGCGGGGCAGCACGGGGTGGCCACGGCGACGGTTTGTGCAAAATTTGGCCTTAAATGTGTGGTTTTCATGGGCAAAACCGATGTGGACCGGCAATCTCCCAACGTGTTTCGGATGAAGCTGCTCGGGGCCGAGGTCATTCCTGTTACCGCTGGTCGTGGCACCCTGAAAGACGCGATGAACGAAGCAATGCGCGATTGGGTGACCAATGTAGACGAGACGTTTTATTGCATCGGCACGGTGGCGGGGCCGCATCCATACCCGGAAATGGTGCGCGATTTTCAGACCATCATCGGCAAAGAAACCCGCTGGCAGCTTGAAGAGCAAGAAGGCCGTTTGCCCGATAGCCTGGTGGCTTGTATCGGTGGCGGCTCAAATGCCATGGGGCTTTTCCACCCGTTTCTGGACGATAAAAACGTGCGGATTATCGGGGTCGAGGCGGGGGGCCACGGGGTCGATGACCGTATGGAACATGCGGCCAGTATTTCCGGTGGCCGCCCCGGGGTGCTGCACGGCAATCGCACCTATTTGCTGCAAGACGAGGATGGCCAAATACTGGAGGGGCATTCCATTTCGGCCGGGCTGGATTATCCGGGCATTGGCCCAGAGCATTCCTGGCTGCATGATATCGGGCGGGTGGAATACAAATCCGTGACCGATGCCGAGGCGCTTGCGGCCTTTCAATTGCTCTGCGCTACCGAAGGCATTATTCCGGCGCTGGAAAGCGCCCACGCGATTGCCCATGCCGCCAAAATCGCACCGGATTTGCCCAAGGACCATTTGATGGTGGTGAACCTGAGCGGGCGGGGCGACAAAGATATATTTGCCGTGGCCGAGCATTTGGGCGTGAAAATTCAGTAGATATTTCAGAGCGGCGTGAATTTACCTTGTTGGTATTTGTCTTAGCTGGCACAATGGCCCTGTGAAAGGCCCCAAGGAGGCAGAATAGTGGAACCACGGCATTTTTGGCGGCGTTTTATCGCGCTGGTGATTGATTTTATCATCTTGAGCCAGCTTGCCTTTTATTTGGCGCTTCCGTTTGCAGATGGCAATACGCTGCGCTTGAGCGGGGGGCTTTATCAATCGGTTACGTGCAAAATTTCGCCGCTGGAAGACGAGGCCAAGGCCTATTTTGCCGAACTTGGCGTGAAGGCAGATAATGCCAATATTTGCGTATCTTACCAAAACGGATTTTATGCCGGCTCGAACCTGCTGGTGAGCAGCGAAACCAATGACGAGGGGCAGATCGCCGATACCGCAACCACTATTTCCGTCGCCATTAACAGCGCAGGCGAGCAGGTGGACGCTGTTTTTCCGGTAACCGCCATGGCTCCCGCCACGATCTTTCTCGGCATTATATTGCTGACATGGCTGCGGCGGGGCCAGACCATCGGCAAGCAGCTTACGGGGGTTCAGGTGGTTACGACAAATGGGGATTATCTGTCTTTGCCCGGGGTTATCAAGCGCGAGACCCTGAAATTCGCGCCGGCAATTCTGCTATTCGTGCTGGGCTTGATGGTGCCGGGATTTACGCTTGAGCAGGTGGTGCCGGTTTTGCAGCGCGGAGAGAATGTCGCGATGGTGATGCTATTGCTGGGCGGTAGCACTTTTGCCTATATTTTATGGTGGGTTGCGCCGTTGATCTGGTGGAATGGCACCATGCCTTATGATCGCATTAACGGCTCTATGCTAGAGCGGCATTATAGCTAAGACCGGCTCGATTTCACAAAAACCGGCTCTGCCTTGCAATTCGCGCGGGCGGCCACGGCAATATTATCTGTTGTAACGGTGGGTAAAAGCGTTATGTAGGGCATCCGCTCAAAGAGTTGCGGCGTTGTATATGGAGAGAGAGAATGGCGGAATATAAGCTGGGCGATATCGTCGCCCTGACAGCGGGCTCGCCCCGCATGGCGGTGGAAAGCGTGGACGGGGATACGGTTTCGACCGTGTGGTGCAATGAAGGCACAATCCATCGGGATAGCTTCAATGTAGCCCTGATTAAAAAATGGGAAGTTCGCGAAGGCGGCGACCGTGGTGGCTATAAAGGCGGCGGGGATCGCGGCGGTTATAAAGGTGGCGGCGATCGCGGTGGATACAAAGGCGGCAATGATCGTGGTGGTGACCGTGGCGGCTATAAAGGCGGCAGTGATCGTGATGGCGGCGGCTATAAAGGCGGCGGCAAGCCTTATGGCGGCGATCGCGATGGCGGCGGCAAGCGCTTTGAGGGCGGCGATGATCGTGGCGCTCCAAAAGGCAAGCCCGGCTGGGATGGCAAGCCTCGCGAAAAGAAATTTTTCCGCAAAGACTAATCGCCAAGCCAGGCAGGATAAATTTTGGAGCGGTCAAGGGTTGCCTTGGCCGCTCTGATTTTATGCGCCAGCCTCTGCAATCATGGCGCGATATTTCTCGACCGGTTTTGGAAAGCTGGACGCGGCCCGCTCCAGATAGGCTTCGGCTTCGTCAAAGCGCTGGCTCTCGATGAGCAGGCCCGCCAATCGCAGCGCGGGCGGCGGGTTAAGCGCGGTCATTCTATCGGCCTTGAGAAAGCTCTCGATGGCCGCGGTTTTATCGCCGGCGGCGATGTGGATATCCGCCAAGCGCCGCCATTTATCTTCGCTCTCGCGCAGGCGAATGGCATGGCGCATCATCTTTTCGGCTTCCGGATAGCGCTTGGCATCGAATTTTACGATGGCGGTTTCGCGGAACAAATTGGCCAATAGCGGGCTGGCCCCGCGCACATCGGAAATTTCCACGATATCTTGCTCGATCAGAGCATTGGCGCGCTCAGGCTGGAGATAGGCCGAAAGCCCTTTGTAAATCGCGAGCGAAATTTCGGGAGAAAACCGGTCTTTCGGAGGTTGGGCTTCGTAGTTTTTGACGATCTGTTCGTCTACACTATATTTGCGCAGGAAGTTAAAATAGGCGCAAGTATAGATCAGAGGGTTTTGGCCCTTTGCGCAAGGTGGTAAATCTTGATCGGAGAAATCAGTGAGCTGTTCGAGATTTCCGCTGGCCAACTGGCGGAAAAACCGCTGCAAGGCCGGGCCATCATCGGCTGTGGCTTGGCAGCGCTCCAGCTCGCTTTGGCTGATCGCGGCTTTATGGGTGCGCGTCACCACATCCGAGCCTTTTTGGGTGGCCGCGGCTACGCGATAGCCTATTCGGCCGCTATTTGGCTCTTTGATATCGGTGAAAAACAGCAATCTGCCAGCCCGCCATATGGGGAGAAAGACGTGTGCCATGTCAGATCCAAACATTTGCGGTTCCGTTCAAAATAAGTTGTGGTTCCAGTTTACTACGATATTACGCGTTCGTGAAGGCCACTCGGCTATAGATTGCTACAAGGTTACGACTTTGGTTGTGTTCTGCCTACCATTATCATACCATATGGCGTGTATTAGTGAGTAATGATCCGCCCTTGTAATAGAGAATTTATAGTTATGAAAAAAGTTATTTTGCATGTGGGGCCGTCAAAAACCGCCAGCACAACCGTGCAGAAGTTTTTGTCGGAATATGAAGACGCGGCGCCATATCAATATCCGCGCTGGGGCTGGACCCGCCCTGATGCCGGCCACCATAATCTGGCTTATGAAATGCGCAATGATGATCGTTTTACCCCCTCCATTGGCGGGCTGGATCGGCTGACGGAGGATCTGTCAAACGGCAAATCGCTGTTTTTATCCTCCGAGGATTTCCCGATTTATGCGCCTGCCATGCAAAAGGTAAAAGACGTTTGTGATCGCTTTGGCTTTGAGCTGGAGGTGTTGTTTTTTGTGCGGGATCCGGTGGCGCGGCTGAATTCGATGTATACCCAGCAGATCAAAACCTTCGTTGAGAATTGCGCTTTTCCCGATTTCATCAACCGCGCCAAGCGGGAGGATAAATTGGGCCTGCGCAAGAATGTGCGTGATCCTTTGGCGCGAATCGGGGTCAAAGTCCGGTTTTTGCCTTTCATCGGCCCGCGGCTAAACCAGATTTTTGCCGATATGTGTGAGGGCTACGGATTTAGCGCGCGTGCCGAGCAGTTCGAGCATACCAATCCTGCCCCCTCGCCCGAGGAGATCGCGCTTTACCGCCAGATCGGGCATCTTATGAAGGCTTCAAAAGTCAGCCATTGGGAGGCCAGCAACCGATTTCGCACCAAATACGGCTTCACTCAAAAGTTTTTTGGCTTTGACCAATGGCTGATCGACGATGTGCGGGAATATCTGGAGCCGGAATACGAAGATCTGGCCGAGCTGGGCCTGGGCGATTATGCCGCTGATCTAGAGGCGACTCTTTGGAAGACCAAACCGAAAAACACCAATATTTCGGATCAGGATAAATTCCGCGATTTCAAAGAAGATATTTCGGCTTTTATGAAGCTTTAATCCGCGCCAGCATGGCTTCGAAATCACCCGTAAAATGCGCAAAGCTGCGTTCGGTTTTCAGGATATCATCCTGCTTCCGGCATAGTGATTTCGCCAGCTTGGCGCTTTTTTGCAGCTCTCCCAGATGCGTAACGTAGCCGTCAATATCTTCGGGGTCTTGCACATATAGCGGCCAGCTATCACCCAAAAATCCGGCAATGCCGCCGATATTGGGGGTAACAATCGGCAGGCCCTGCGCGCCGATTTCCAGCAGGATATTCGGGGTGCCGTGAAATTTCGAGGTATAAAGGAAGGCAAAGCATTCTTTGATCGGCAGCTCGGATATATTGAAAAACTCCCCGCCATGCTGCACATTTTCCGGCATTTCATCCCAGTTGATCTCGTCATCTCCCAGCACCTGCCGGCCATACATCACAAAGGTGGTATCCGGCATTCTG
>WFUK01000342.1 GCA_015485015.1 Paracoccaceae bacterium
AGATCCGTGAGCGACAGGCCGATGCCACCAAGCGCAATCGCCAGCCCGGGCGCGTTGCCGGTGGGCACTTGCGGCTCTATCCCTGCGCGGCGCAATCGGGCCAAAAACTGCGCCGGACCAATGGCATCCATCATCGCCACCGCCGGAATATTGAGCGAAAGCTGAAGCGCCGTGCGCACCGAGACCGGACCACGAAAGCTGCGATCGAAATTCTGCGGCTCATAGCCGCGAAAGCGCATCGGGCGATCCTCGATCAGGGTTTCGGGGGTGGCCAGCCCGTTTTCAAAGCCAATACCATAGATCAGCGATTTAAGCGTAGAACCCGGCGAGCGGATGGCGCGGGTCATATCGACATAACCATCGGCTCGCGCATCAAACAAATCAGCAGCCCCGACCGTGGCAATAATATCGCCGCTTTGATGCTCTGCCAAAACCAGCGCCGCTGATAGCCCGCTTTCCCGATTGGCCATCGCCTCGCGCAGCAGCGCTTCCAGCCCACGCTGGATATTGCGGTCCAGCGTGGTGCTAAACTGCCGGATATCGGGGTTTTCGGCCCGCAAGCGATCGGTGAAATGCGGGGCAAGGATCGGAAAAGCAATCCGGCGATCCGGCACTGGCTCCTCTGCGCCGACGCGGGCTTCATCTGGCGGTAAAATTCCGGCCTGCACCGCGCGCGCCAGCACCCGATCCCGCGCAATCCGCGCCGCCTCGGCAAAGCGATCCGGCCGGCGCGAGGTCGGGGCTTGGGGCAGGGCGATCAGCAGCGCGATTTCCGACGGGGTCAGCCGCGCCGGCTCTTTGCCAAAATAGGTGAGGGAGGCCGCCCGCACCCCCTCGATATTGCCGCCCATTGGCGCAAGCTGAAGATAAAGCGTTAAAATCTCGGGCTTTGAAAGCTGCCGCTCCAGCGCGAGGGCAACCCTGATTTGCCGGATTTTGGCCGAAACCTTGCCGGTATCGCCGCGCTCCAACAGCCGCGCCACCTGCATGGTAAGGGTCGAGCCGCCCGAAATAATCCGGCCATTGCGCAGAAATTGCCAAAGCCCGCGCAGCAGGGCGCGCGGGTCCACCCCGATATGGCGATAAAACCGCTTATCCTCAAAGGCGACCAGCATTCTGATATAGGCCGGATCCACCGCCTCCAGCGCCACCGGCAGCCGCCAGCGCCCGCTTTCCACGGTAAAGGCCCGCAGCAAATCGCCATTGCGGTCCAGCACCGTGACCGCCGATTCCAGGCGCAGCTCCGGTAGCTCGGTTTTCTCCACCCAGTCATCCAGCACCAGCCAGCCCGCCACGGTGAGCAGGGCAAAAGCCAGCAGAAATCGAGCCGCGCGCCGCATTAATTCGCGGGCAGGATCATGATCTGGCTAGCGGGCGTGGTGGCGCGCATCGCGGGGCGATACATATCCTCGACCAAAGCGGCGGGCTGGCGGAATTGCCCCGCAGATACCGCCCGAATGATATAGGCCATCTGGAAGCTGCCTTTCTCTGCCCATGTAAGGGTGGCCATAAAACGATCCGCCATGAATTGTGTGTTGGCACCGGTGGCATCGAGCTGCACCCAGTCAAGCTTGGCAATATCGCCCGAGCGCAGCAAATTGGGATTATCGATCACAAAGCCCGCGGGCAGGGGATCCGTGATCACCAGCCTGCCGCGCCGCTCCTGCGCGGGCGTGACTCGCAGGATCACCACATAGCGCTGGTTTTGCACTATATTATCCAGCGCGGCTTCGCTCCCATCCATCGTGTAAAGCCAGCGGCTGATCCGGTAGCCTTGGCGCTGCTGTGGCGGGTCAAAGGCAGGCGGGCCAGAGATACTAAGCCGCCCCTGCATCCTTTGATTGCCATTATTGCGGATCACAATCGGGCCGATATCCAGCGATTGCGCATCAAAATACACCAGCGGCGGGCCTGAAGGCGGCAATCCGTCAATGGTGATATCGGGCGTGCCGGCGCGAAGAAGCGCCCGCGCCGCCATAAGCTGCCACAGCCGCTCCTGGGTGGAAT
>WFUK01000343.1 GCA_015485015.1 Paracoccaceae bacterium
ATATCGCATTGACCCGCAGCAAAAGCTCCTTTGGTTCAAACGGTTTTGGCAGGTAATCATCCGCCCCCGCTTCCAGCCCCATAATGCGGTCCGAGGCCTCGCCCCGCGCCGTAAGCAGCATGATCGGGGTGCTATGGGTGCTGCGCAGCGAACGGGTGAATTCAAAACCGTTTTCGCCGGGCATCATTACGTCAATAATCAGCATATCGAATTCCAGCCCCGCCAGCAGGCGGCGGGCATGGGCAGCGTCGCGCGCCGTGGTGGTCAGATAGCCGTTTTTGCTTAAGAATTTCGCCAGCAAGGTGCGGATGCGGCTATCGTCATCTACGATCAACAGATGCGCGCCATTCGGTTCAGCGCCCATCCTGCCCCCCTTCAACCAAGCGCCCTATCTGGCTGGCGGCTTCTGGCTCGAACATCGCGTTTAGCACGGTGCGAAAGCCTTGCACCGCTTCCGGCCCCGCTGCCGAATAGGCTTTGCGCATTTTTTTGCGTTGCGCGCCGGAAAGCTCCTTTTCCAGGGCCTTGCCCTCAACGGTTAGATGCAGGTTGCGCTGGCGGCGATCCCGGGTGCCGACCCGGCTTTCGACCAGGCCGTTATTCACCAGCTCGCGTAATACCCGATTTAGCGATTGCTTGGTAACGCCAAGGATATCGAGCAGGTCCGAGACCGTAAGCCCCGGTTTGCGACCAATGAAATGGATGGCGCGATGATGGGCGCGCCCGTAGCCATGCTCTAGCAAAATGCGATCCGGATAGGCGGTAAACCCGCGATAGGCGAAAAACATCATTTCGATGCCTTGGCGGAGCTGCTCATCGGTTAAAAACAGCAGTTGATCACTTCGGTTCGGATTTTGCATATCTCGCCTCGTTGCTTTTGATCACAGTTTATGTCAGCTATGTTGACATTCCAAGAGGGTAATGATAGTAAATACGCAACAAACTTACGATAATCGGGCGCTGTGCGCAACAAATACAAAAATACAAGGAAGAATCATGGCAAACGGATATGATGATCGCGATGGCGTAATTTGGCTAGACGGTGAAATGGTGCCGTGGCGCGAGGCCAATGTGCATGTACTGACCCATGCCATGCATTATGCCTCCTCGGTGTTCGAGGGCGAGCGCTGCTATAATGGCAAAATCTTCAAAAGCGTCGAGCATTCCGAGCGGCTGCTGAAATCGGGCGAGTATATCGATATGCCAATCCCGTGGACGGTGGAGCAGATCGAGGAAGCCAAATATGCGGCGCTAAAGGCCAACGGGCTGACAGACGCCTATGTGCGGGTGCTGGCATGGCGCGGCGCGGGCACGGATATGGGGGTCGCGGCGGCGGCCAACAAGGTGCGCATGGCGGTGGCTGTGTGGGAATGGGGCAACTATTATGGCGATGCCAAATATAAGGGTGCCAAGCTCGATATCTCCAAATGGCGGCGGCCTGACCCGGCTACGATCCCGTGTTTTGCCAAGGCCTCGGGCCTTTATATGATCTGCACCATGTCCAAGCACGCGGCCGAGGCCAAGGGCTGCTCGGATGCGATGATGTATGATTATCGCGGCTATGTGGCCGAGGCGACAGGGGCGAATATTTTCTTTGTGAAAGACGGCGTGGTGCATACCCCGCTGCCAGATGCTTTTCTCAATGGCATCACCCGCCAAACTGTGATCGGCATGCTAAAGGCGCGCGGTATCGAGGTGGTGGAGCGCCATATCATGGCCGATGAGCTGGTGGGCTTTGAGCAATGCTGGCTGACCGGCACGGCAGCCGAGGTAACCCCCGTGGGCCAGATCGGCGATTACACTTTCGAGGTGGGCGAGCTGGCGCGGGGTATTTCGGAAGAATACGAGGCCTTGGTACGGGCTTGATCCGGCTGGCGGCGACCCTGCCTGTGGCGGGGCAGTCGCCCTCCTTTAAGCCCATCTCTGTAGACATGTCATATATGACATGTCTACAGAGGCATATATAAAAAACCGCCTGATCCGCAGGGGTCAAGGCCGGGCGCGGGCCTCTAGAATATCGCCGGGCTGGCAATCCAGCGCCGCGCAAATCCTGGCGAGGGTTTCAAAGCGAATACCCTTCACCTTGCCCGATTTCAGCAGCGAAATATTTTGCTCGGTAATCCCGACAATCGCCGCCAGTTCCTTGGAGCGCATCTTGCGCTTGGCCAGCATCACATCCAGCGTGACCGTAATTTCCATCACACAAACCCCGCATTTTCTTCCGATAGCCGCGCCGCTTCCTGCATCACCCAGCCCATGACCACAAAAATAACCCCCGCCAAAATGCCCGCCAGCTGGCCCGACGAGACCGCGACGGTAAACACATGCTGGCCCGCAGGCGCATTTGCCGTGAGGATGAGCGCGCCAAGGGTGGTGTTGGCAATCGCAATCAGCCCCCCCGCAACCATGCCTTTGGCGGCGCGAAACAGGTGCATCGTTGCCGAACCGGTAAATATTTCCCCCGCCGCGAATAGCCGGAATAGCGCCCTGAACTGCCACATAATATAAAAGGCCGGTGCCGTGCCCAGCATCGCCAAACCCGCCATGGCCATACGCTGCCATAGCACCAGCGGTGAGCCGCCGGGCACCACAATTTGAGCCTCGTAAAACGGTTGGATGGCAAGCTCGGGATAGAAAAGAAACGCCACGATCAGAAATTCCGTGGCCAGCAGCGCGCCGGTCAGGAGGATAACCATGGCTTTTGAAACCTTTTGAATCCTGTGCATTTGATTCTCCTTTACACGATATATAATTATCATATAACGATAATAAAACCATGTCAAAGGAGAATTATGCGTATATTATCCCTGTTTCTGCTGCTCGGGGCCTGTGGCTCGCTCAATCTTTCGACCCTGATCGAGCTAAGCCGCCGTGATCCGCTCACCGCCAACCCTGACGGCTTTGTCGCGGCTGTGGCTCTGCCCGAAGCGCTGGATGTGCCTGCGGGCGGGGCGACGCTCGGGTTTTATTGGGAAAGCGCGGGCGAAACCATCGGCGGCAGCTATACGCTGCGGCGGCGAGAGGGCGTTGGCCCTGCGCCAGCGGCGGGGCAGCATGTGCTGGTGTTTGACCTCACACCCGCAGATGCGGCCAGCATCCGGCAGACCCAGCAGGAGATCATCGCCCTGAAGGCGGACGGGGTTTCGGGGGAGGGCAGGTTTTCGGTCTATGCCGCCGCCTGTGGGCGGGGAGACGTGGCCGCGCCGCGACTTTCCACCTATATTCAGGTTGAATCGGGTGGCGGGTTTTTGCCGTTATTGCGGGAGTATGACATCAGCGCCGACATGGCGCAGGGCCGTTTGCCAGCCTGCATCTAAGCGCTTGCAAGGGGGGGCGCACTGGCCCTAAATAGGCACGGATAACAAGCGAGGACCCCATGACCGCCCGCAAGATTATAATCGATACAGACCCGGGGCAGGATGATGCCGTAGCGATCCTGCTGGCTTTTGGCTCTCCCGAGCTGGAGGTGCTGGGTATTACCTGTGTGGCGGGCAATGTGCCGCTGGCCAAAACCCAGCGCAATGCCCGCATTATATGCGAGCTGGCGGGGCGCACAGATATGCCGGTATTTGCCGGAGCCAGCCGCCCGATGGTGCGGCCTTTGGTGACCGCCGAGCATGTGCATGGAAAATCTGGGCTGAATGGTCCGGAATTATGGGACCCGACCATGCCGCTCAGAAAAGAGCATGCGGTGGATTTTATCGTCAAAACCCTGCGGCTCAATCGGGACGGCGCGGTGACGCTCTGCGTGCTTGGCCCGCTGACAAACATCGCGCTGGCGCTGATCAAGGCCCCGGATATTGCCGAGCATATCCACGAGATCGTGCTGATGGGGGGCGGTAGCTTCGAGGGCGGGAATATCACCCCGATGGCGGAGTTTAACATCTATGTTGATCCCCATGCCGCCAAGGTGGTTTTCCAGTCCGGCGTGCCTTTGGTGGTGATGCCGCTGGACCTGACCCATAAAACCATCACCACCCGCAAACGCGTGGCGCGCTTTAAGGATATGGGCAGCAAGGCGGGGGTATTTACCGCCGAAATGCTGAGCTTTTTCGAGCGCTTTGATCAAGAGAAATACGGCTCCGAGGGCGCGCCGCTGCATGATCCCAATGTGATCGCCTATCTGCTCAAGCCCGGGATTTACGCAGGCCGCGAGCTGAATATCGAGATCGAAACCGAATCCGCGCTCTGCCTTGGGGCTACCGTGGTTGATTGGTGGCGGGTAAGCGGGCGCGCGCCTAACGCCATGTTTATGCGGGATGTCGATGACGACGCCTTTTTCGAACTCCTGTTCGAGCGCATCGCCACCCTTAAATAATCCCCGTTCTTGACGGCCATCAAGGCGGCGCATTTCATCTGCATTACCCTTCGCCCTTTCAGCCCAAAGGAGCGTGGCATGGACAGATTCGATATTATCATCGTCGGCGCGGGTCCGGCCGGCCTTGGCTTTGCCCGCAACATGGCCGATAGCGGTCTTCGCATCGCTATTGTCGAGCGCCTGCCCGAAGCCGTGCTGGCCGAGCCACCTGAAGATGGCCGCGATATTGCGCTCACCCATGCTTCCGAGGCAATGATGGAAAAGCTCGGTATGTGGGCGCATATCCCCAGCGATCGTTACGGTGTGATCCGCGATGCCAAGGTGGTGAATGGCCGCTCGGATTATGCGCTGCATTTTCAGAGCGCGGCCAGCGGCAAGGATTATCTGGGCCGGATTGTGCCCAACCACCTGATCCGCCAAGCCGCCTATCGGCAAATCAAAGACCAGCCGGATCTGGAGCTGATTTGCGAGGCGACGGTTGAAACGGTGTCCGCAGGGCAGGTCGGGCTGGCGGATGGCCGCATACTCCACGCCGATCTGGTAATCGCCGCCGATAGCCGGTTTTCCGAAACGCGGCGCAAAATGGGCATCGGGGCAGAAATGACCGATTTTGGCCGCACCGTTATTGTGTGTGAAATGTCCCATGATCTGCCGCATGATAACGTGGCGATCGAGTGCTTTCACTATGATCAAACGCTGGCAATCCTGCCGATGCACGGGCGGGTGTCTTCGGTGGTGGTAACCCTGCCGACCGATATGGCCGGCGCCGCGATGGATATGCCCGCGCCTGCCTTTGCTGCCGATATCCAGGCGCGATTCGGCAATCGTTTGGGCGGTATGAAGCTGATCACCACGCGGGTGGCCTATCCGCTTATGGGGGTGTTTGCCAAGCGCTTCGTGGCGCGGCGCTTTGCGCTGGTGGGGGATGCGGCGGTGGGCATGCATCCGGTTACGGCGCATGGCTATAATCTGGGCCTGACGGGCGGCGGCCTGCTGGCCGACAGCCTCAAAAATGCGCTGGCCGAGGGGCGGGATATCGGCGATCTTCGGGTGTTGCAGCGCTATGAACGCGCCCATCGCAAGGTGGCCCGCCCGCTTTATCTCGGCACCAACGCCTTGGTGAAGCTCTATACCGACACGCGCTTGCCGGCCAGAATTTTGCGCGGCGCGGCGTTGCGCTTGGGCAATCGCCTGCCGCCGGTAAAAGACCGTATTTTGCGCCAGCTTACGCAGATAGAGGCCTAGGGCAGGGCGGGCCGTATTTTAAGGCCTTGAAACCTGCGTGCGAAAGCGCTATCGCCTGTGATCTTGAGGCGCGGCCTGCCCTGTGATAGGCTGCGCGCACCCGGCGCCGGGGCATGGCGCTTTGTATGTGGAGGTTTTCGTGTCGTCGGAACCTGAAATGCCGGCAGAAACTGCCGCAACAAACGAGGCTGAATCCCGGCCTTTGAAACCGCTCGCGCCAAAGGCGCTCTTGACGCTGATCGTCGAGGGTCTGGCCGAGGATGCCGCCGAAGATGTGGTGGATATCGCCTTGGCCGGTAAATCCGAAGTGGCTGATTATATGGTGGTGGCTTCGGGCCGCTCCAGCCGCCATGTCGGGGCTTTGGCCGCCAAAATGACCGACCGGATCAAAACCGCATCGGGCATGCTTTGCCGCACGGAAGGCAAGGAAATGGGCGATTGGGTATTGGTGGATTGCGGCGATGTTATCGTGCATATCTTCCGCCCCGAAGTGCGCGAATTCTATGACCTTGAAAAGCTATGGTCGGTGAACCCGCGCGATAAGGCGTGAAGGTCTCCCTGATCG
>WFUK01000344.1 GCA_015485015.1 Paracoccaceae bacterium
GCAATATTCCCATCCAGCCCTCGTCGCCGATGGTATTCATCGAAATATTGACCGATAGCCGCTGGCGAGGGTCTACCCGCAGCATATCGAGGGCGCGCTCAAGCGCGATACGGTCAATCGCTTGCACAAGCGAGGTGTTTTCAATCGCCGGAATAAACTCGCCCGCCGGAATATTTCGCCCATCGCGATCCCGAATACGAATAAGGCCTTCGTGAAAGGCGATCAAGGGGCGCGGACCGGAGCGAAAAATCGGCTGGAAGGCCAAGCCAACGCGCCCTTCGCCAATAGCGGCGTTTACCATCATGCGCGTGGATTCCAGCTTCAAGTTCCGCGTGGCGGTTTTGTTTTCAAATTCTTCCCAAGAGCGTGCCATCGAATCCTCCGTGCGATCTGCTTGTTCAACCTCGGGTATAAAAGTTAACGAAACGTAAATATTCCTAAATTGTTCCTAAATTGTTCCATAAATTTGAAACTCATTTTATTCAATTTATTCTTCCGCCAGCAACCTATTGAATATATTTTGCGCACTTTCATCAAACCATTCGGCCCCGCCAGTGAGGCGCGCGATTTCTTCACCATCGCGATTCAAAATCACGGTAAGCGGCAGTCCGATTGCCCCGAATTCGGCCCCGAGGCTCGAATCAGCATCCAGCAATATCGGCAAAGCCGTTACATTGGCCTCGTCAAAAAACCGCACAATCCCGCCCATATCATTATAGCCGGTCGCAATGGTCATCACCTCGAAATCATCGCCGCCAAGCGCCTTTTGCAGCGCGTCCAGCGTCGGCATTTCCTCGCGGCAGGGAAAGCACCATGTCGCCCAAAAATTCACCACCCGGATTTTGCCGTTATTATCGGCCAGCGTCATCGGGTTGCCGTCCTTGTCGGTAAAGGGGGTCAGCACCGCGGCTTGCGGTTCATTGTGGATTTTCAGCTTCCGCATATTGCCGGTTCGCATCTCCAGCAGCTCGGCGCGGAGTTCGGGGGTGATCTCCTGGGCCAAGGCGGGGTTTGCACCAAAGCTCAAGGCAGCGTATAGCAGGGCAATCAGGGGCGTTTTCATCGGGCCTCTCCTAAAGGGTTTATTAATATGTCGGACAAAAAAAGCGCAAATGCAATGTGGGGCGGACGGTTTTCTGCGGGGCCAGATGCAATCATGGAGGCGATTAATGCCTCAATCGGCTATGATCAAAAAATGGCCAAGCAGGATATTGACGGCTCCCGCGCCCACGCGGCCATGCTGGCTGCCCAAGGTATTATCAACGATAGCGATGCCAGCGCCATTCGGAAAGGCCTTCTCACAGTATTGTCAGAGATCGAAGGCGGAAATTTTGCCTTTTCTACGGCGCTGGAAGATATCCATATGAATGTCGAGGCGCGGCTGACCGAGATCGTCGGGCCTGCGGCGGGGCGGCTGCATACGGCGCGCTCGCGTAATGATCAGGTGGCGACGGATTTCAAGCTCTGGGTGCGCGGGCAGATGGATGCGGCGATTGACGGGCTTTCGGCCTTGATGGCGGTATTTGTGGATCAGGCCGAGGCGGGCGCGGATATGGTGATGCCGGGCTTTACACATTTGCAGGTGGCGCAGCCGGTTACGTGGGGCCACCATATGATGGCTTATGTCGAGATGTTTGCGCGGGATCGCTCGCGCTTTATTGATGCCCGAAAACGCATGAATGAAAGCCCGCTCGGCGCGGCGGCGCTGGCGGGAACCTCCTTTCCGATTGATCGCGATATGACCGCTGAGGCGCTCGGGTTTGATCGCCCGTCCGCCAATTCGCTCGACGCGGTTTCGGATCGGGATTTCGCGCTGGAGTTTTTGACCTCATGTTCGATTTGTGCAACTCACATTTCGCGGATTGCCGAAGAATTAGTGATTTGGTCCTCGGCCCAGTTTCGATTTGTTACAATTTCGGATCGGTTCTCCACCGGCTCCAGCATCATGCCGCAAAAGAAAAACCCCGATGCGGCGGAGCTTTTGCGCTCTAAAGTTGGCCGGATCACCGGCTCGCTGGTGGCGCTGCTCACCATCATGAAAGGCCTGCCACTGGCCTATTCCAAAGACATGCAGGAAGATAAAGAGCAGGTGTTTGATGCCGCCGATAGTATGATGCTTTCCCTGGCGGCGCTGACGGGCATGATCGCCGATATGCGCCCGAATGAAGAACCGCTGCGCCTTGCGGCCGCGAGCGGATTCTCCACCGCGACCGACCTTGCGGATTGGCTGGTGCGGGCGCTGAATATGCCGTTTCGCGATGCGCATCATGTCACCGGTGCTTTGGTGAAAATGGCCGAGGATCAGGGCTGCGATCTGCACGAATTGAGCCTGGCGCAGATGCAATCGGTTGAGGCAAAAATCACCGATGCGGTATATGAAGTGCTGGGCGTGGAAAATTCGGTGGCGAGCCGGATAAGCTATGGCGGCACCGCGCCTGTGCAGGTGCGCGCCCAGATCAAACGCTGGAGAGAGGCTTTGGCATGAAAAAAATTATCGTAATTCTGGCACTTGTTAGCCTTCCGTTAACCCTTTCCGGGTGTGGTATAAAGGGTGACCCGTTAGTGCCGGTCGCTTCGCCTTAACGCCGCATAAAAATGACGGCATAACAGAAAGTTTGCTTATGTTTGCTGTCCGCCGTTTTCTAGGTCTTGCCGCTTTGGGGCTTGCTTTTATTGCCGGTCCGCTGCTGGCCGAGCCGCTGCTGCGCGGCCCGGTATTATTGACCGTGAGTGGAAATATATCCAAACCATCGCGCGGCGCGGTAGGGGAAGACGACAAGTTTTTTGCCTATAATGAAGTGGCTTTTGCCCAAGCTGCCGAATTTGATTTTGCCGCGCTCCAAGGGCTGGGCATGGTTTCGATTCGGGCCGATTTTCCGATGGGCGGCACGGTGTATGAATATGAAGGCCCGCTATTGGGTGATGTTTTGGCGGCTGCGGGTGCCAGCGGCAGCATCGTGACGGTCAAGGCGCTGGATGGATACCAGATAGAACTCGATCTGGAGCAGGCCGTGGCCAATGGCGCGGTGATTGCGCTTCGGCGAGATGGCAAGCCCTTTGCCATTGGCGATTATGGCCCGACACATCTGGTATTTCCCCGCGCCGAGCGGGATGATTTGGCCGATATGAATGATGATACATGGATCTATTCGATCTACTATATCAGCGTGGAATAGCTTGATCCGGCCCCGTTGATGCGATAGCCCCGAGGAAAGGGGCGCAAATGTCGAAGCTAAGGATATTCTATTTGGTGATGAGCCTGCTCGGGGCCATCCTGCCGGTGTTTTTCTGGCTTGGCTGGGCTGGGGCATGGCCCGGGCTGATCCCGGCATGGGGCGCAAATGGGGCCAGCGCGGTGCCGATGTGGGACCTGATAATCTCCGTCACTGTTTTTGCCATTTTTGCCATTTCCGAATGCATCGCACGGCGTGACTATTTCCCGCTTGTGGCTTTGCCCGTCACCGTTATGATCGGCCTTTCCAGCGGCCTGCCGCTTTATCTTTTTTTACGAACCAGAACGCGAACTTGATGGACCACTTTATCTATAAAAACGGGGCGTTACACGCCGAAGATGTAGCGATAAGCGAAGTAGCGGCTGCGGTCGGCACCCCGTTTTACCTATATTCCACTGCCACGCTTCAGCGCCATTTCACGGTATTTGACGAGGCGCTGGACGGGCTGGAGCATAAAATATTCTATGCAATGAAGGCCAATGACAATATCGCGGTGCTGCGCACGCTGGCCGCCATGGGCGCGGGTATGGATGTGGTTTCGGGCGGCGAATATGCCAAGGCGCGGGCGGCCGGGGTTTCCGGCGATATGATCGTGTTTTCCGGTGTGGGCAAAACCGAAGCGGAAATGCGGCAGGTGCTTGCGGGCGGGATTCGGCAGTTTAATGTCGAGAGCGAACCCGAGATGCGGCAGCTTTCGCGCGTTGCCACCGATATGGGCAAGATCGCCAAAATCACCCTGCGGGTTAATCCCGATGTGGATGCCAAAACCCACGCCAAAATCGCCACTGGAAAATCCGAGAATAAATTCGGTATTCCGATGAGCCAAGCGCGCGAGGCTTATCGCGAGGCCGCCAGCTTATCCGGGCTTGAGGTGGTGGGAATCGATGTGCATATCGGCTCGCAGCTCACCGATCTGGAGCCTTATCGGCAGGCCTTCACCAAGGTCGCGGAACTGGCCGAGGCCCTGCGCGAGGATGGCCATAATATCCACCGGCTTGATCTTGGCGGCGGGCTGGGCATTCCTTACGAGCGCTCCAATGAAGCGCCGCCATTGCCGGTGGAATACGGGCAGGTGATCCGCGAAACGCTGGGCCATCTGGAGTGCGAGATCGAGATCGAACCGGGGCGGCTGATCGCGGGCAATGCGGGCATTCTTGTGAGCCAAGTGATTTATCTCAAGCATGGCGAGGGGCGTGATTTTCTGATTATCGACGCCGGCATGAATGACCTCATTCGCCCTGCGATGTATGAGGCGCATCACGATATCATTCCGGTGATCGAGGCCGCGCCGGGGCTGGAGCCTGCACCGGTGGATATCGTAGGCCCGATTTGCGAAACCGGCGATACCTTTAGCAAACAGCGCGCCATGCCGCCGCTAAAAAGCGGTGATCTGGTCGCCTTTCGCTCGGCGGGGGCATATGGTGCGGTTATGGCATCCGAATATAACGCCCGCCCGCTGATTCCCGAGGTTTTGGTGCAGGGTGATCAATTTGCCGTGGTTCGGGCGCGCCCGACCTATGAAGAAATGATTTCCCGCGATACACTGCCATCTTGGATGGAATCATAAGGCCGAAACATGCAGTCCAGAGTTAATTTTTCCGAGCAGAACCGCAAGCGCAAGCTATTGGCGGGGCTGTCCGGGCGGATTTCGCTGACCAAGACCAGCCTCTGGGTCGAGAGCTTTCTGCGCGCCTATTGGCCAGTGCTAAGCTTGGCGGGCTTTGCCTATGCCGCTTTGGCCTTTGGCCTTTTTGCGGTGTTGCCGCCATTATGGGGGCAGGGGGCGATCTGGTTTTTGGCGCTGGCGGCGCTTGGGTTGGCTTATGTCGGATACCGCAGGTTTAATTGGCCAAACCGCGTGCAAGCGCTTGAAAAGCTGGATGAAAATCTCGATCACAGCCCGATTGCCAGCCTGCAGGACACCCCTGCAATCAACACTAAAGACCCGCTAACGCAAGCCGTGTGGCAGGCGCATATCGAAGAGATGAAAGCGCAAGCAGAGGCGGCCAAAGTGCCGCTGCCCGCACCGGATCTGGCCAGAAAAGACCCGATGGGACTGCGCCTTATGGCGAGGGTTTTTGTGGCGGCAGCGCTGCTTTTTGCCCCCAGGATCGCGGTGCAAAATCTGCAAGCCGCGCTCGGGGTCGAGGCCGGAATCGCCGCGCCAAGCGTCGCGATCGAGGCATGGGCCAGCCCCCCCGCC
>WFUK01000345.1 GCA_015485015.1 Paracoccaceae bacterium
ACCTTAGAGCGGTTAAAATAGATCACATCCATGCCAAAGCCAAAATGCGCCCGCGCCGCCAGTGCCGTGCCGATCCGGCCCATGCCGATCACCCCGAGCGTTTTGCCGCGCAGCGAGTGCCCAAGGCCCGATACCAGATCAAACCCGCTCCAATTCCCACTACGCAGGCGGTTTTCATGCATCCACATCCGCCGCGTGACATTGAGAATGAGCGCCATCGCCAAATCGGCGGTCGCATCGGTCAAAACACCGGGGGTATTGCTGACCACCACGCCCAAATCTTCGGCGGTCGCAAGGTCAATATGATTGGTCCCCACGCCAAAATTCGCCACGATCTTGGCCTTGCGCGCCCCGCCCGCCTCCAGAACTTCGGCATCGATCTCGTCCCCCAAGGTGGTCAAAATCCCGTCGGCCCGCATCATCGCCTTGATGAGCTTTTCTTTGGTAAACGGTGTATCCGACGCATTCAACGCTACCGTAAAGTGGGATTTCAGCGCGGCTTCCACCGGCTCGGGCAACTTGCGCGTTACGATAATTCTAGGCTTGGCCATGGTTCATTCCTTAGTGAATACGCCCGCCAAGGGGCAAAATTGGGTCTGGCTTGAGCAAAATGATTGCGCCATTGGCATCCGCAGCGCCCAGCACCAAAAACTCCGACATAAACTTGCCAATCTGGCGCGGCGAAAAGTTCACCACGCCCACCACCATCCGGCCGATCAAACCCTCGGACGTATAATGATCCGTGATCTGCGCCGAGGTTTTTTTCTCGCCCAGTTCCGGGCCAAAATCCACCCAGAGCTTGATCGCAGGCTTGCGGGCTTCGGGATAGGGTGCCGCGCGCAGCACTTTGCCGACGCGCATATCAACTTGCAAAAACGTGTCAAAATCCAGCATCTAGGCTCCATCCAGTGGAAGGGAATCGTCAAGAGTATGAAGGGGTGTTCGTCAAAAAGCTTATCAAGCTTATGTGACTAAAATGCAAGACCGATCAGCCTTCGCCCAGCGCCTTTGAGCGGGCAGCGGCGGCAGCCACCGTGGCGGATAGCAGCGGTTTCAGCCCCTGCGCCTCATCCATCAACACCCGCAATCCGGCCTCGGTCGTGCCTGCGGGGCTGGTGACATTTACCCGTAATTGCGAAATTGATTCTCCGGATTTCAGCGCCAGCTGCCGGGCCAATTCGGCGGGCAGCCCTGCATCCACCCCCGCCGCCGCAAGCGCTTCGATCATATAAAATACATAGGCCGGACCCGAGCCGGAAACACCGGTAACCGCATCCATCTGGGTTTCATTATCCAGCAAGACCGTCTCGCCAATCGCCTGAAGCAGGGATTGCGCAAAGGCAATTTGCGTCGCCGTAACCCGGGAATTCCCGATCAGTGCGGTGATGCCTTGCCCAATTGCAGCCGGCGTATTGGGCATGGCGCGAAGGATCGCCGCCTCGCCAAGGCTCTCGCCCAGCGCCGCCAGCGAAATGCCCGCCGCGACCGAAAGATAGATCGTGTTATGGCCCGTCATCTCGCGCAGCTGCGGCAAGGCTTCCTGCATATATTGCGGCTTTACCGCCAGCAGGCATAGCTCCGGCTCGGTGGGGAAGCCGGCATTCAGCTGCATCCCCTGCGCGGCCAGCTCTTGCAGTCTCGGGGTGGGGAATGGTTCGATCACCCAGATGTTTTCGGGCAAAACCCCGCTATCCAGCCAGCCCTCAAGCAGCGCGCCGCCCATTTTTCCGCAGCCGATAATAACCAAACCATTGTTGATTTTCATGCTCAGGCCCGCCCATACCCGTCATTCATCGCCAGCTGCATCGCGGCCTTTGGCGTATCATTCCCCCAGCTAACCAGCTGAAAGGCCGGATATAGCTTTTCGCAGGTCGCCACGGCAATCCGCAGCATATCATCCACCTGCGCTGTGCTAGCCACCGCACCACCCGAAAGATTCAGCCCGTAAATATAGGCCATGCTCTGCTGATCTTCCCAATAGGCAAAGGCCCCGTTCCAGCAATTATCATTGGCCAGATTTAGCGTTTCATAAAGCTCGGGCAGCCGGCCTTGCTGGGCAGAAAACTCGAAGCTACACACCAGGCGCAAGGTCTCGTTAGGCTCTGACCATATCAGGCTGATGGCATATTGCTGCCATAGCCCCTCAACCACCACGGCGATATGATCGCTATGGGTGCGCTCAAAAACCCAGTCATTTGATGCGGCCAAGGATTGCACCAAATCGATTGGGTGCAGATCGTCCATTTCCTGAATTTGCATGTTGCGCTCCACCTTATTTAGGGGGGAGCCGCCATACCTCGCGGTAACAGGCTCCAGCCATACCATATATGGTGGAGTGATTCACATCATCTGTAAAGCGATTCGTTAGGTCTTGGGGGTTACCGCTTCCAGCGCATCAAGGCGGGCCTTCAGGGCTTCATTTTCTTCGCGCGCCTTTTGCGCCATGCCCCGCACCGCTTCGAATTCCTCCCGAGACACAAATTCCCGATCCGCCATCCAGCGGTCCATCATGGATTTCATAGCGGTTTCGGCCTCGGTTTTGGCCCCTTGCGCAACCCCCATAGCGTTGCCGAATAATTTGGACATATCGTCCAGAACACGATTGCGTGATTGCATTGCTCGTTCCTTTATCAAATTTCTACCTATATATATGCCTATGAGTGGCAAATTGCCATGGCCAATGATCTTGAACAGGAGCAACACATCTTGCCTTTTGCTATCCCCTTTCCCAACATCGATCCGGAAATTTTCGCCTTTGACCTATTCGGGTTTAACATCGCGCTGCGCTGGTATGCCCTTGCCTATATCGTCGGGCTTGTCGCGGGCTGGAAATATATCGTGGTTCTGATCAGCCGCCCCGGCCTTTGGAATGCCGTTCCGATGGAGAAAAAACAGGTCGAGGATCTGCTGACATGGATGGTGGTCGGCGTAATCTTCGGTGGCCGTGCCGGGTTCGTTTTGTTCTATAACTGTCTCTTATACACATCTGACGCT
>WFUK01000346.1 GCA_015485015.1 Paracoccaceae bacterium
GAAAAGCGCTCGTAATTTGCCTTCCCTCGGCGGGGCTGGCAGTGGGGCTGGTTTATGGGCTTGAATGGCTGCTGGACGCGCCGATTTCAGCGGCGGGCCTGCTTAGCAGCGCCTTGGTGCCGATCCTGATCGGCATGCCGGTGATTTTCTTTATCGAGGGGCAGAGCCTTAAGCTGAAAAACGCGATTCTGACGCTGGATCTGATGCGCGAGGAGGCCGAGGAGCGCGCCAAGCGGGATTCAATGACGGGGCTTTATAATCATCAGCATTTTATGGAAAAAATCCATGAAGGCGGGCGGCGGGATGATGGCTCGTTGATCGTGCTGGATATCGATCATTTCAAAAATATCAACGATAGCTATGGCCATGCGCAGGGCGACGAGGCGCTGATCCATGTGGTGAATGCGGTGCGCAGGGCGGTGCGGGCGCAAGATGTGGTCGGGCGAATCGGCGGCGAGGAATTTGCGGTGTTTTTGCTGGATGCCAATAAGGAAGAGGCCAAAAGGGTGGCGTCGCGCATTCGGCAAACGGTTGAAAAGATAGACTTTGTGCCGGAAGAAGGCGTGAAAGCTCCGCTTACGGTTAGCGTTGGCGTAGCGATGAAAAACGAAGTGGATAATGTGGTTGGCGCGATGAAACTGGCGGATATGCGGATGTATAAGGCCAAGGAAGATGGCCGCAATCGGGTGATCGATAGCGGGCAGGCCGCGGAGGTGGTGGATATGCTCAAAGGCGCGTAGGGGCCTGCGCCTTTGGAGGGGCGGTGGGGTGAAACCCCACCCTATGATAGTATGCGGCTGGCGATTTCGCGGGTGTTTTTGGATAGGGTTTCCACCGCCAATACCCGCTCCAGCGCTGCGCGCATCCGGGCTTGGCGATCCTCGCTATATTGCCGCCAGCTTTCAAAAGCGGTGGTCATGCGGGCGGTGATCTGCGGGTTTACCGGATCAAGCTTGATCAGCCAATCGGCAACCAGCTCATAGCCCGCGCCGGAAGGGTCATGAAAACCCGCGATATTACCCATGGCAAAGCTGCCGATCAAAGCTCGAAAGCGGTTGGGGTTTTTCCAGTTGAAATCCGGATGCGCGGTCAGGGCGCGCACGGTTTCAACAGCATTTTCGGGCGCGGCTTGGGTTGCTTGCACGCCAAACCATTTATCCAGCACCAAAGGCTCGTGCTTCCATTCGGCATAAAAGCTTTCCAGCGCCGCCCCACCCTTGCCTTTGGACACTAAAAGCCCAAGCGCGGGCAGCTTTTCGGTCCTATTTTTGGCTGTGTCATATTGCGCTTGGGCACTGCTGGCCTCTGTCTCAAGGGCGGTTAGCCATGAAAGCACACGGGTCCGCAGGCTGCGCTTGCCTGCTGCCGCTGCATCGGGAGAATATTCGCCGGGGGTGGCCAGATCGGCATAAAGCGTGGGCAAGTCACCCTCCAGCTTTTTTGCCATGGCGAGGTTCATCACCTTGCGCGCATTGTGGATGGCGACCGGATCCGGCGTGCCGCCATCTTGCGTGATTTTGCGAGCCAGCTCGGCCTCGCCGGGGATGCTGGTGGCCATGGCGCGAAAGGCGGGCGCGAGGCGCTCATCCAGCGCGGTTTTGGCCATGGCGGTGAGGAATTCGCCCTCAATATGGGCGGGATCCTGCGGCAGCGCGGCCAGAAGATCGAGCGCATAATCCCGCCCTGCCTGCCAGCGGTTAAACGGGTCTGTATCATGCGCCAGCAGATAGGCGCGCAGGCTGTTATCCACGTGTTGCTCCAGCACAACCGGGGCGGAAAAGCCGCGCAGCACCGAGGCGATGGGCGGCATATGCAGGCCGGTAAATTCAAAGCGCTGCTCGGCTTGGGTTAGCTCCAGCACGCGGGTTTTTACCGCCTCCGTGCCGTCAGGATAAAGCAGGCCCACGGCCACGGGGATGTGGCGGGGGGCGGTGTCATTCGCGTCGGGCATATGCTGGCTCAGGGTCAGGATATAGGTGCCATCGGCATAGTCATCTTTCATCTTCACACGCGGCGTGCCTTTGCCCGTATACCAAAGCGTAAATTGGCTAAGGTCGCGGCCAGTTATATCCTCGAAAACCTTGATCCAGTCTTCAATGGTGCAGGCTTGGCCGTCATGGCGCTCGAAATACAGATCCAGCGCTTTGCGATAATCCGCCGCCCCGACCAATGTGCGCAGCATTCCCACCACCTCGGCGCCTTTTTCATAAACCGTGGCGGTATAAAAGTTGTTGATCTCGACATATTCGCTCGGGCGGGGTGGGTGCGAAAGCGGCCCTGCATCCTCGGCAAATTGCCGCCCGCGCAGGGTCATCACATCCTCGATCCGCTTCACCGCCCCATCGCGCATGTCCTTGGTGAAATGCTGGTCTCGAAATACCGTCAGCCCCTCTTTCAGGCAAAGCTGGAACCAGTCGCGGCAGGTGATGCGGTTGCCGGTCCAGTTATGGAAATATTCATGGGCGATCACGGATTCAATCCGCTCATAGTTCATGTCCGTCGCCGTTTCGGGGCTGGCCAGCACCAGGGAGGAATTAAACACATTCAGCCCCTTGTTTTCCATCGCGCCCATGTTGAAATCATCCACCGCAACAATGTTGAACAGGTCCAGATCATATTCGCGCCCATAGGTCTCCTCATCCCATTTCATGCTGCGCTTCAGGCTGTCCATCGCATAAGCGCATTTGCCCTCATCCCCCGCCCGCACCCAGATATTCAGCGCCACCTCGCGGCCCGACATGGTGGTGAAACTGTCAGAATGGGCCACAAGATCCCCCGCAACCAGCGCAAACAGGTAGCTCGGCTTGGGCCATGGGTCATGCCATTCCACAAAGCCCTCGCCTGTGGCCACCTCGTTGCCGTTGGATAACCGCACAGGCTGATCGCCATAGATGCGCACGCTAAAGGTGGTCATCACATCGGGGCGATCGGGGTAATAGGTGATGCGGCGAAAGCCTTCGGCCTCGCATTGGGTGCAATACATGCCGTTTGACATATATAGCCCGTCAAGCGAGGTATTGGCCTCGGGATTGATCTCGACCTCGCATTCCCATGTAAAGCCCTCGCCCAGCAGGGCGGAGGGCAGATCAAGGCCGGTATCGTCGGGGGTTAGCTCGATGGGGTTGCCATTTATCTTGGCCCATTTCAGCACCATATCGCTGCCATCCAGCCGCAGGCTGCGGGCTTTGGTGGCGGGATTGGCGGTGAATACGATTTTGGAAATCACCGTGGTTTGGGTCGGGTGCAGCCTGAATTCCAGCGCGGTGCTTTCGATCAGATAACCGGTGGCGGCATAATCGGATAGGCGGATCGTTTGGTCTGGCATCGGGCGCTCCATATTGGTTTTCACCACCCTATGCCATGGCGCGGGCGGTGAAAAGAGAGGAGTGCGATCTGGCTAGCGCAGATAGGGCGAGATTTGATCCAGCAAGGCCAGCCGCTGCTTGCGCATGGTATCCATGTTGAAATCATCGGTCGGCTCCACATTGGTTTCGGCGCGGTGGATGCGGCGGTTGATCTCGTGATAATCATCAAAAAGCTTGGCAAAATGGCTGTCGCTCAGCTTCAGGGCGTGCATTTTTTCCACCGCATCGGGGAATTGCTCGGCGAGTTCGTTTGGGGTGTTGCTCATATTTGGCTCCCTGGTTCGAGTTACCCTGTGATTATCTGTAGAATTGCGGCGGCACACCTTGATCTGTCGCAAATTGAAGCGCATATTTCAAAGAACACAAAGGAGAAACCTATGCGACGCCCGATTGTTGGGATTATTGGAAATTTCAAGCTGCTGGATGAGGATTATCCGGTGCAAACCTCGGGGATCATGAATATCGACGCGATCTCCCGCGTGGCCGATGCCCTGCCGCTTATTGTGCCTGCCATGCCCAGCATTGGCACGGTCGAAGAATTGGCCGAGGCTTGTGACGGCTTTGTATTTACCGGCGGTCGCCCCAATGTTCACCCCTGTCATTATGGCGAGGAAGCCACCGAGGCGCATGGGGCTTTTGATATGGATCGCGATAGCCTGACCCTGCCGCTGATCCGGCATTGCGTGGAAATCGGCAAGCCGATCCTCGGGATTTGCCGTGGCTTTCAGGAATTCAACGTCGCCTTTGGCGGCACCCTGCACCCCGAAATCCGCGAGCTGCCGGGCCGGATGAACCACCGGATGCCGCCAGACGGCACGATCGACGAAAAATTCGCGCATCGCCATACGGTCTCGCTGCAATATGGCGGTAAATTCGCCGAGCTATTTGGCGCGGCCGAGGTGGTGGTGAATTCGCTGCACGGGCAGGGGATATGCCAAGCCGGCCCCCGCGTGGTGGTGGAAGGGCGCGCCGAGGATAACACCCCCGAGGCGATCTATATCGAGGATTCGCCAGCCTTTTCCCTCGCGGTGCAATGGCATCCGGAATATAACGCGGCCCATGACGAGGTCTCGCGGCCTTTGTTCGAGGCTTTTGGCGCGGATATGCGGCGGGTGATTGCGACAAAGGGCTGAGGGTGCCCCGATCGGTGCGTGGGGGACCACGCACCCTACGGA
>WFUK01000347.1 GCA_015485015.1 Paracoccaceae bacterium
ATATTATTCAATTCGCTAGTTAGCTGTAAAAGTTTCTCAGATTGGACCTTGTCAATTTTATTGATCACCAGAGATATCCGCGTTCCCGAAGGGATATGATCGTTAAAGCCCTCAAGGATTGCCTTCACCCCTTCCGTAAGTCCGCGATGCGGTTCCACCAGAAACAACACCAAATCCGCATCCGCAGCACCACTCCACGCGGCAGAAACCATGGCCCTGTCCAACCGCCTGCGAGGCCGGAAAAGCCCGGGTGTATCCACAAATACCAGCTGGCTTTCGCCTTCAATCGCAATGCCACGAATGCGCGCCCGCGTGGTTTGAACCTTATGCGTCACGATCGATACCTTCGCGCCAACCATATGATTTAGAAGGGTGGACTTGCCCGCGTTTGGTTCGCCAATCAAAGCGATAAATCCGCATTTTTGGGTCATGTTACATCTTTCAGAATTTCAAGCAGCGCCGTTGCCGCCAAGACTTGCGCCATTTTTTTGGAGGCGGCTTCACCGGTCGCCGAACAGCCGTTTGTCAGCATGGCTTCCACCACAAATACCGGCTGATGATCCGGCCCTGATCGGCTAAGCTCGGCATATTCGGGGGGCGGCAAGCCGCGCGCCTGCGCCCATTCCTGCAAGGTGGATTTAGGGTCCGAGGCTCTGGCCTGCGCGGTTTCGATCCGGTTTCCCCAGAGCCGCAAAATCATTTCCTGAGCCGCCGCAAACCCCGCGTCGAGATATACAGCCGCGATCACGGCCTCCATGGCATCCCCGAGCAGGGCGGTTTTTCGCCGCCCGCCAGAGCGCATTTCGGAGCGTCCGAGCTTCAAAGCTTCGCCCAGATTGATCTGCTCTGCCACTTCAGCACAGGTTTCTTTGCGCACCAAGGCGTTCAACCGTGGTGCCAATTGGCCTTCGCGCGCCGCACGATCCGCCTCAAACAAGGCCTGAGAAATCACGAGACCAAGCACCCGATCACCCAAAAATTCGAGCCGTTGATTGTCGTGATCTTTGGTCGTGGCCGCTGATGCATGGGTGAGCGCCTGCAATAGCAAGCCCTCATCGCTAAATTTGTGGCCAAGGTGCTGGGTAAGTAGATTCAAATTCGAAACCGCGCTCACTCGATTGCCTTATAGAAACGATCCGAGCGCCATGTCCAGAAATATAGCAGCGAGTCACCAGCTGAAGAAAACAGAATTCGATCGGCGCGGCCAATGATATTCTCACGCCGCACAAAACCAACGCCGCGCTGCGCGCCGGTTTGCGAAAATCGGCTATCAATGGAATTATCGCGGTTATCGCCCATGAAGAAATACTGGCCTTCAGGCACCACAAATTCCTGGGTATTATCCACACGGGAATCGCCGATATCGAGGATACTATGCGACACCCCGTTGGGCAGCACTTCGGTAAACCGCTGCTTTTCGCAAATCTCGCCGGTTGCCGGTCGCCCGTTGGAACAGCGCGGACGGCTACCTTCCGGCCCTTGCCGCGCCATTTCTTCTTCAAACACGCCGTCAGCGGTCATCGCCACGGCGGTGCCATTAATATAAAGCAGGCTATCGCGCATCTGGATGCGGTCGCCGGGCAGCCCGATCAGGCGTTTAATATAGTCCGACCCAAGCACCGGATGCTTAAAGACCACCACATCGCCGCGCTCAGGCTCGGAGCCGAAAAGCCGCTCATCGCTGCCTTTGGCAAAGCCGCAAAAATCAACGCCAAACAGGCTGGGGCAGGACGCATAGGAATAGCCATAGGCAAATTTGTTCACAAACAGAAAGTCGCCAATCAGCAAGGTGGATTTCATCGAGCCTGACGGGATCCAGAAGGGCTGGAAGATCAGCGTCCGGATTGCGCCAGCGATCAGCAGCGCATAGACTACGGTTTTAATCGTTTCGACGATTGCGCCGTCTTTTTTCTTTTCTTTGGCCGCCATGGGTTTTCTTTCCGTTTTTCAAGTAATCGCTATGTGAGCTTGTGGGGCAGAGATGTCAAGTATCCGGCACCGCTTCGATGATCACAAAAGCCTGTGCCCATGGGTGATCGTCGGTCAGGGTAACGTGGATTTTTGCGGTATGGCCTGCGGGGGTGAGCCGCTTTAGTCGCTCCAGCGCGCCGCCTTCCAGCTCCATCACCGGCTGGCCGGTGGGCAGGTTGCGCACCGCCATTTCCTTCCATGCAACCCCCATGCGCAGGCCGGTTCCCAGCGCCTTGGAGCAGGCCTCCTTGGCGGCCCAGCGTTTGGCATAGGTTTCGGTGGTGGCGGCGCGATATTCGGCGGTTTTCTTTTCGGTTTCAGAAAACACACGTTGCACAAATC
This sequence comes from Paracoccaceae bacterium, assembly GCA_015485015.1. Lineage (GTDB taxonomy): Bacteria > Pseudomonadota > Alphaproteobacteria > Rhodobacterales > Rhodobacteraceae > UBA3077. The sequence goes on from WFUK01000347.1 coordinate 2,314, forward strand.
GAACACCAAACCGCTGAATCGTGCGCTCGATTCGCTCAATGCTTACCATATCCGAACCTATGCCAAGGATCATGCCACGGTCACGCCGCTGGTCCCCTGGCGGGCCTCATCCATCAGGGCGCGCATGCGGCGGATGGCGGAATCAAGGCCGGAAA
>WFUK01000348.1 GCA_015485015.1 Paracoccaceae bacterium
TGGCAAGCTGGGTATCGGCGCGGTATTCGTTCCCGGCCAGCTGAAAATCCAGATCCATATCTTCGCTTGCATAGGTGGGCCGTCCGATTCGAGCGGTCATCGAGGCGGGAATAACCACGTTTCCGTCTTTATCAAGCAGCTGCAATACCAGCGCATCCCCCTCTTGAAAAAAGCTGATCTCCCAGCCAAGCGCCCGCTGGCCATCCGCCAGCTGGTTAAATTCTTGCGAGGCGACATAGGAGTTTTTCACCTCCAGGCCGGGAAACGTGCTGACGGCTGAATAGGCCATATACATGTTAACCGTGATAATCACGCCAAAGAAGGACAGCATAACTGCCAGCATTTTGCGGCCGGTAAAGGCCTTCGGGGTTGCGTCAGTCATGGATGTCTGTCCTTCCGTTAAAGACGGTGTCGGTGTAGATACTCGAGCCGGTTTCTTCGTTCTTAATCCATATCCGCACGATTGTAGAGTCCGATGCGGCCAGATCACTATCAGCGGGCGCGGTCAAATAGAGCCGCGCTTTGGTGGATTCGTCGGCGCGGGCAAACACGCCAATGCCCTCAATGCCCTCGAGGCGCACATCCACCGTTTCGGGGGCCTCGACCGACACGTCAAAAATCACATCCACAGCTTTCATATTTCGAATGCGGATATCATAGGAATTGCGCACCGAGCCGTCAGACATCAAAATAAAGGTCGGGTTTCGCACCGGCGAGACCGAAAGGCCGATATCCGTGCGCAGCACCAAGGCTGCCAACAGCCCAACGCCGACTGCCAGCCAAAGCGAAGTATAGAGCATGGTGCGGAACCGGAACACATGCTTCCATGTGGAGCGCGCCGTGCCGCCGGCTTTTTCATGCTCGATATCGGAAACCGCGAGATAATCAATCAGCCCACGCGGCTTGCCGATCTTGGTCATCACATCGTCACAGGCATCAATACACAGCGCGCAGGTGATGCATTCGAGCTGCTGGCCATCACGGATATCAATGCCCGTGGGGCAAACATTGACGCAAGCCATGCAATCAATGCAATCGCCCAGCGGCGCTTCACCTTCGCGCTTTTTGCCCTTGCCGCGCGGCTCCCCGCGCCACTCGCGATAGCCAACCACCAGCGTTTCTTCATCCATCATCGCCGCCTGAATGCGCGGCCACGGGCACATATAGATGCAGATCTGTTCGCGCAGGAAGCCGCCAAAGATAAAGGTGGTGACGGTTAGCGAAATGATAAATCCGTAAGCTATAAAGTTGGCCTCACCCGCGATCAGCTCTTTGGCCAAGGTAGGGGCATCGGCGAAATAAAACACCCAGGCGCCGCCCGTGGCCAGCCCGATCAGCAGCCACAGCGCCCATTTAGTGAGGCGCAGCCGCCATTTGCGAAAATCCCATTTGGCCTTCAGCAGACGAATGCGGGCATTGCGATCGCCCTCGACCCAGCGCTCCACCAGGATAAACAGATCGGTCCAGACCGTTTGCGGGCAGGCATAGCCGCACCAGACCCTGCCAAGCGCCGAGGTGAACAAAAACAGGCCCAGCCCCGCCATGATCAGCAATCCGGCGATGAAATAGAATTCATGCGGCCAGATTTCGATCCAGAAAAAGAAAAACCGCCGCGCGCCCATATCCAGCAGCACGGCTTGGTCCGGCAAATTCGGCCCGCGATCCCAGCGCACCCATGGCAATAGATAGTAGATCCCGAGGGTAAACCCCATCAACCACCATTTAAGATTGCGAAACTTGCCGGAAACCCGGCGCGGGAATATTGGCTCGCGCGCGGCGTAAAGGCTTTCCCCTACCTTTGATTCGTCATTCACTTTAGGAACTCCAGATACCTGATATGGCCCGAAAGGACCACGCTTTGCACGGGCATAACGCCGTTTACCGCGCAGTATCCTTGATCTCGATCAATAAATACTTACCACATTGACGCAGCCAAGAAAAAGCCTGATCACACAAGGGTGACCAGGCCCAAAGTTTGCGCCTGCGAGGCGCGAGGGGAGTGAGGTGAGGCAAGGGCCCCACTTCAAAAGTCAAAACGTTAGAACCTAACAATCTTGGCTTCGCAAATTCTGTATAGGGCTGATTCTCCCCCGCCACATTGATGCATATCAATTCCCCCGTAAAAGCTTGAAACGCTTGAACCTTGTTCTAATTCCCGCGCGAGTAGCCCCCTTGCGGACCAAACCGGATGTCACAAAACTGTAATCCAAATGACGTAAAGCCGTTGCAAACGAGCCTTAGAAGGCCCCTGTCGCCTTTAATTGGCGAAGGCTTTATTAGGAAAGAAACAAGCTATGACCAAAACGCTTACCGCTTTTGCCCTTGTGGTCCTGTCCGCAGGCGGTGCCGCCGCGCAGGAACGCATCTCGATCGTTGGTTCCTCCACCGTATTTCCGTTTTCCACCACCGTGGCCGAGCATTTCGGCAAGGCCACCGATTTTGCCACACCCGTGGTAGAAAGCACCGGCTCTGGCGGTGGCTTGCGGCTGTTTTGCGCCGGTGTGGGCAGCGATACGCCGGACATCACCAATGCCTCGCGCCGCATCAAGGCTTCCGAAGTGGCCAATTGCGCCGAAAACGGCGTGACCGAAATTACCGAAGTGAAAATCGGCTATGACGGTATTGTCATTGCCAATTCCATCGAGGCCCCGCAATTCGAGCTAAGCCTGCGCGATATATTCCTGGCGTTGGCGGCCAATGTGCCGGATGGCAATGGCGGCAGCATGGAAAACCCATACACCCTGTGGAGCGAGGTAAACCCTGACCTGCCGGCGATCAATATCGAAGTGATGGGCCCGCCGCCTACCTCCGGCACCCGCGATGCTTTTGCCGAGCTGGCCATGGAGGGCGGCTGCAAAACCTTTGACTGGATTGCGGCGCTGAAGAACTCCGACAAATCGGCCTATAAAACCCTGTGCCACACCCTGCGCGAAGATGGGGCCTATATCGAGGCGGGCGAAAACGATAATCTGATTGTGCAAAAGCTGGTCGCCAATCCGGATGCACTCGGCATTTTTGGCTATAGCTTTCTGGAGCAAAATGCCGACGTGGTTCAAGGGTTGCTGATCAATGGGGTGGCTCCTGAATTTGAAGCGATCTCGACCGGCGATTATCCGGTTTCGCGCTCGTTGTTCTTTTATGTGAAAAATGCCCATGTCGGCGAGGTGCCGGGCATTGCGGAATATATTGCCGAGTTCACCAATGAGGATACATGGGGCGAATATGGCTATCTGGCAGAAAAAGGCCTGATCCCGATGAGCGATGATGAAATGGCGCAATTTGCCACCGATGCCGCCAACCTGACGCCGCTTTCGCTGAACCAATAGCTCCCGAAAAACCATGGCGGGCCACCTCACGGCGGCTCGCGACAACCGCTCTATCGAGGTCGAGATGGCACAAGCTAAAAT
>WFUK01000349.1 GCA_015485015.1 Paracoccaceae bacterium
ATCCACATGCGGGGCCAGTTCCATCGCGTCTACCGCCAGCTCGATATCCATGTTGCCTTTGATTTTGCGACGGCCCATGGAATCGGTGAATTCCTTGGCGGGCTTGGTGCGCATATGGTAGCCGTTATAATTCAGCCAATCGACCAAGGGCCGGATCGGTGAATATTCTTCATTCTCCAACAGCGCGGTATAATAAAATGCGCGCAAAAGCTTGCCGCGCCGCATAAACTCGGTGCGCAAAAGCTTATAATCGATATCAAAACCCAGCGCCTTGGCGGCGGCATAAAGATTGGAGCCATCAATGAACAGTGCCAGCCGTTCGTCACGATAAAACATAGGTTAATCTACCTTATCCGAGAAAATTCTTGCATGGTGGCGCTTCTATAATAGGTATACCCTAGCGCACAATGCTCCTAATGGGAAATAGTTACCAATGTTGCAGAATCAAGGCAAAAAAGCACAGGTTTCTTGGGGTAATGCCTTTGTGGCCTTTGGTTCGAACCTGCCCGTTGCTACCGCAAGTCCAGAAGCGCTGGTGCTGCGGGCGCTTAAGTTGCTTTTTGGTGATTCGGTCAGCCTTACTGCCCAAAGTCGGCTTTATCGCTCGCCCGCCTTCCCCGAGGGTAGCGGGCCGGATTATATTAACGGCGTGGTCGCGCTTCGCACCAGCCTAAGTGCGCGGGGGCTATTGGCGCGGTTGCACCGGATCGAAGCCGTGCTGGGGCGGGAGCGAAAATTCCGCTGGGGCGCGCGCAGCCTTGATCTTGATTTGCTGGCCTTTGATCAGCAGATATTGCCCGATCTACCTGGCTATGAATATTGGCGAAACCTGCCGCTGGAACAGCAAATGCAGCGCGCCCCCGAAACCCTGATTTTGCCCCATCCGCGCCTACAAGACCGCGCCTTTGTTTTGCTGCCATTGGCAGAGATAGCACCGGATTGGCTGCATCCGGTGCTGGATGAAAGCGCAGTGTCGCTTTTGGCGCGCTTGCCCGAGGCGGATCGGCAGGCGGTCCTCCCGCTTTAGCCCTTGTCATTTGCCCTGTCAGCCATTACATAGCGGATTCTTCGGGGCCCTTATTATTGGAGTATTTTGCATGGCGCGCGTTACGGTAGAAGATTGCATCGACAAAGTAGCCAACCGGTTTGAGCTGGTGGTGCTGGCTGCGCACCGCGCTCGCGAAATCTCCGCTGGTGATCCGATCACCGTGGATCGTGATAATGACAAAAACCCTGTGGTGGCCCTTCGCGAAATCGCCGAAGAAACCATTACCGCCGAAGCGCTGCGCGAAGCGGCTGTGGGTGTGCTGCAATCCCATAATGAAGTGGACGAGCCGGAAGAAGATTCCATGCCGCTTTTGATGGAAAAAGACAGCCCCGATGCGCCAGCTGAAGACGATATGTCTGAAGAAATTATGCTGCGCGCGCTGATGGAAGCCCAAACCCCGAGCTGACCTCAGGAGGGCCATCGATTGATCACAGCTGAAGATCTGATCGCAAAGGTCCAATCCTATAATCCGAAGTCAGACGCGGATCTGATCGCGCGCGCCTATGCTTTTGGCAAAGAGGCGCATGCAGGGCAGTTTCGCAAATCCGGCGAGCCTTATTTTACCCATCCCGTGGCCGTGGCGATGCTGCTCACCGAGGTGCGGCTGGATGATGCCACCATCGTCACCGCGCTTTTGCACGATACCATCGAGGATACCAGCGCCACCTATAAACAGGTGGTAAATACCTTTTCGCCCGAAATCGCGCAGTTGGTAGACGGTGTTACCAAGCTCACAAACCTTGAACTTTCCAGTGTCGAAACCAAGCAAGCCGAGAATTTCCGCAAGCTTTTGATGGCGATGTCCAAAGACCTGCGGGTGCTGCTCGTCAAGCTGGCGGACAGGCTGCATAATATGCGCACCATCCGCTCGATGAGCAAGGAAAAGCAGCGGCAAAAAGCCCATGAAACCATGGAGATATACGCGCCGCTAGCCGGGCGGATGGGGATGCAATTCATCCGCGAAGAGCTGGAGGATCTGTGCTTTCGGGTGCTGAACCCCGAGGCGCGCAATTCGATTATCCGCCGCTTTATCAATCTAAGCCACGAAAACGACGACATAATCCCCCGCATTACCGAAGATATTCGCGTGGCCCTACATAATTCCGGCATAGAGGCGCGGGTGACAGGGCGCGAGAAACGCCCCTATTCGATCTGGCGCAAAATGCAGGAGAAAAACGAGCCTTTCAGCCGGCTTTCCGACATTTACGGCTTTCGAATTATCACCGATAGCGTGCAGGATTCCTACATTGCCTTGGGGGCGGTGCATCGGCGCTGGTCGGCGGTGCCGGGGCGGTTTAAGGACTATATCTCGCAGCCAAAATCCAACGGTTATCGCTCGATCCATACCACAGTTTCCGGGCGCAGCGCCAAGCGGGTGGAAATCCAGATTCGCACCAAGGAAATGCATCAGGTAGCGGAATCCGGCGTGGCGGCGCATTGGTCTTATCGCGAGGGGGAGCGCGCGGAAAACCCCTTTGCTGTCGATCCGTTTCACTGGCTGCGCTCCTTGGCCGAACGCTTTGAAGCCTCTGAAAACCCTGATGAATTTCTAGAGCATGTGAAGCTCGAAATGTTTCAGGATCAGGTGTTTTGCTTTACCCCGAAAGGCGAGGTGATCAAGCTGCCGCGCGGGGCTTCGCCGATCGATTTTGCCTATGCGATCCACACGCGGATCGGCGATTCTTGCGTGGGGGCCAAGGTGAACGGCGCGCGCGTGCCGCTCTGGACCAAGCTTCGCAATGGTCAATCTGTCGAAATTATTCGCGCCGAAGGCCAGCGCCCGCAGGCCAGCTGGGAAGATATGGTGGTCACAGGCCGCGCCAAATCGGCCATCCGTCGCTATTTGCGCGACGAGCATCGCGACGCCCATATCCGGCTTGGCCGCGAGATCGCGCGGGTTTCGCTGGGGCGGGTAGGGATGAAGCCCACCGATAAGGCGCTCGAAACCGCTGCGAAATTATTCAATCTAGGCAGTGCCGAGGCGCTGCTGGCCGAAATTGGCGCGGCGGAAATTAGCGGTAGCGATCTGGTAAAAACCCTTTATCCGGAATTGGTTAGCTCAGGCTCCGGCCTAGGGGTCGCACCCGATGAGGACCGTGTGATCGGGCTTCAGCCTAATCAGTCGGCAACGCCAGCGCCCTGCTGCTCGCCGGTGCCCGGAGAGCGGATCGTGGGCATAAGCATGCCCGGGCGTGGCGTGCTTATTCATGCGATTGATTGCAAAATCCTTGAGCGATTCGAAGATAATGACCGCAGATGGGTTGATCTTCGCTGGACTGCGGATAGCCGTCTTGCCTGCAACGAAACCAAAATCGAGGTGGCGATGGTGAATGATGCCGGAGTTTTGGGGCGAATATGCACCCTGATCGGCGAGCATCGCTCAAATATCGTCAACATTAAATTTACCGCGCGTAAGCCGGATTTTTACCGAATCCGGCTAGACATTATGGTGCGGGATATTGAACATCTGACCAATGTCGAAACCGCCCTGAATGCAGATTCGGATGTTGCGGAAGTGGTCCGTTTTCGCGATACCAGCTTATGCGAATTGGCGAAAAATGATGATGTCAGTCAAAGTGATGAATAGAAGGTAAGTAAAACCGCTATGGTTTTTAAGCGTCGTAAAAAAATGCATTGGGTAGAGACCCTGCGTAGCTATGTTTTGCCGCGCTCGGGCTGGAAGCGGACATTGATCTACCTCTCGCACCGCTTGCAGCGCTTGCCCGATTCCCCCACCCGCATCGCGCGCGGCCTGGCCTTTGGTGTTTTTGCGTCTTTTTCCCCGTTTTTCGGCTTTCATATTATTTTAGCCATGCTTATGGCCAAAATGCTTCGGGCCAATCTGATCGCGGCTGTGGCAGGCACGCTGATCGGCAATCCGATCAGCTTTCCCTTTATCATCGGATTTGCGCTTAATCTCGGGAACTGGCTGTTGGGCCGCGATTTGAAAGAGCATGACCTGCGAAATGTCGGCCGCGCGTTTCGAGAAGCTTTTCGGGCGGTTTGGCATGCATTTAAGGCGATTTTTGGCGCTCAGCCCAAAAGCACCGACGGGCTGGGCGATTTTTTCTCGGAAATTATGCTGCCCTATCTAATTGGCGGATTGCTCTTGGGTCTGGTTTTCGGGGCGGTCACTTTCTATATTTCCAAACCGCTGATCATCGCCTATCAGGCGCATCGGCGCAAAAGGTTGGCCAAGAAGAAAAATAAAGAAACCCCTGATAGCTGAAATGGTATAACATCCGGCATAGCCTATGAATTTGCACATAAAGGAAACCTTATGAACCCCACGTCTCGTCTCCGCTTGGGCATCAATATAGATCATGTAGCCACCGTCAGAAATGCGCGTGGTGGCGACACGCCGGACCCCACGCGCGCAGCCAAGCTGGCGCAGGCGGCAGGGGCTGATGGCATCACCGCGCATTTGCGCGAAGATCGCCGCCATATTACCGACGCGGATATAGAAAACATTCTTTCTGCCATCGATGTCCCGCTGAATTTTGAAATGGCGGCCACCGATGAAATGCAAAAAATCGCGCTGCGCCATAAGCCGCATGCCGTGTGTATTGTGCCTGAAAAGCGCGAGGAGCGCACGACGGAGGGCGGGCTGGAAGTGGCTCGCGAAGAAAACCGGATTGCCCATTTTATCGCACCGTTGCGCGAGGCTGGCTGCCGCGTTTCGATTTTTATCGCCGCTGATCGCCGCCAGATCGAAGCCGCCGCCCGCATTGGCGCACCGGTGGTGGAACTGCATACCGGCGCTTATTGCGACGCCCATGCCGAAGGCCGGTTTGATGATCGCGATGCGGAGTTTATCAAGCTGCGCGAAATGGCGACCCTCGCGCTGGATCTCGGGCTTGAGGTCCATGCTGGCCATGGGCTGACCTATGAAACTGTTAAGCCAGTGGCGGCGCTGCCTGAAGTGCAAGAGCTGAATATCGGCCATTTTCTGATTGGCGAAGCGATCTTTTCCGGCCTTGATTCCGCCATCCGCCGCATGCGCGCCCTGATGGATGAGGCCCGCCAGGGGACC
>WFUK01000350.1 GCA_015485015.1 Paracoccaceae bacterium
CGGCTTTTCGGACTACCCCCGCACCATCCGCGCCAAGCTGCTGCGAGAGCTGGTAAAGCCGGGGTCTTGATAAACCCCTGAATCCATACTATCTGGGTTAAGTAATCAGGCGACAACTTATTGGGATCTCCGATGAAAACCACCTCAGAGCAGCGCCGCGCCTATACCGGCCCGATCATTTTCAGCCTCGGGTTTCGGCCATTTTTCTTTGGCGCAGGTCTTTGGGCCGCCCTCGCGATGACGCTTTGGGTGTTTTTCCTTGCGGCGGGCCTTGATATCCCCAGCCGGATGAGCGGGGTTGATTGGCATTTGCACGAATTTGTATTTGGCTATACTTCAGCGGTGATCGCAGGGTTTTTGCTGACCGCCGTGCCAAATTGGACAGGCCGGATGCCGGTGATGGGCTGGCCCGTGGCGGCGCTGGCGGGGCTGTGGCTGGCCGGAAGGCTGGCGCTGCTGTTTTCGCTTTATCTGCCGCCGCTTTTGGCCCCCGTCATTGACCTTTCCTTCATCGCCGTGCTGGTGCTGATTATTGCGCGCGAGATTATCGCGGGGAAAAACTGGCGCAATCTCAAGGTCTTGATTATTCTGGCGCTCATCGGCGGGGCCAACGGGCTTTTCCATTACGAAGCCTATACCAGCGCCGGTTTTGACGGATACGGTATCCGCGCCGGTGTGGCGCTGATTGTCATGCTGATCATGGTGGTTGGCGGGCGCATTATTCCCAGCTTCACCCGCAACTGGCTATCCCGCCAGCCCAAAGGCCGCCTGCCCGCCCCGATGAACGGCTTTGACAAGGCCACCATGCTGCTCAGCGGCGTGGCATTGCTGCTCTGGGTGATCTTCCCTGAATCCACCGCCACCCGCCCGATGGCTGCGCTGGCGGGCGGGCTAAACCTGATCCGCCTTGGCCGCTGGGCTGGTGAGCGCACGCTCAAAGAGCCGCTGCTTGCCATCCTGCATATCGGCTTTTTCTTCATTCCTTATGGCTTTTTAACCATCGCCGCCGGTGATCTGCTGCCCGGCTGGTCCCGCGCCTCGCAAATCCCGCACGGGTGGACGGCGGGGGCGATTGGCCTCGTGACATTGGCCATGCTCACCCGCACCAGCCTTGGCCATTCGGGGCGGCCCCTTAAAGCCAGCAAAACCGTCACCGCGATTTATGCGCTGGTGCTACTCGGGGTGCTGACGCGGATCGCGGGCGAGTTCTTCCCCGATGCCGAACCACTGCTGCACGCCGCCGCGATCTTCTGGATCATGGGCTTTGGGCTATTTTCGATAAGCTTCATCCCGATCTTCTTTAAGCCCCGCGTGCAGAAGGTGCCAAATATGCGCTAGCCCCTTTTCAAGCGCGGCAAAAGCCCCTATATATCAAGCGTCCCTTCGGGGAATATGGTGATAAACGCGCATGTAATAGACGGATCGGACCCGGGGGCGGTACCCGGCGACTCCACCAAATATCTCTTCATTTGAGGGATCACGGGGTCGAAACAGGATCGACGGACGTTCAAAGATGTTAGCTTTTACTCGGCGGACTGCCACCGTATCGGCGTAAAATGTACAATTGCAAATGACAATCGTGCTCCGGTAGCTCTCGCAGCGTAAGCTGTGCGAAAAACCGAAACTTAACTCCAGTCGGATAGCTCCGGCTGGCGGGGTTCGCAGGCACCTGGCAACAGAAGCCTGCACTATCATAAGGCCCGTATTTTATAAGGACCGTATTTTGCTCAAAATCCTTTTTTCCCTGCTCTTTCTCGCCCCTGCCGCTCTTGCGCAGGAATTCGATCTCAGCCGTATGCCCAGCGATTATGCTTTTGTTTCCATTGAAGAAGAAGGCCGCCTTGGCTTGGTTTTCGTCGGAAAAGACGGCGATGAATATATTTTCGAGCAAACGCTGACCTATTTTGACGGCCGCATCGAGCGCGCCACAATTCGGGTAAATAACGCCAGCCAAACCACGCTTGCGGCCTTTGGTGATGAAAAAAGCACCTTCATCCCGCATGATTGCGCCCCCTCGATTGGCACCTGCTATTACGTTTTGAACGATAGCGAGGGCGCGCTGAATGTCAAAACCGAGACCCGTTTGGTGGGCGATGTTCGGATAAAGGACGAGTTTTCCCAAGATGGGGAAGAATGGCTGTTCTGGAATCGCGAATGCACAACCTTTGATGAATACGGCTTCTGGATTGACTATGTGCGCACCTATTGGACCGGAAAGACCGAAGCGGGCTACCGCGAGCAAAACCGGCCAAACCGGATCGACGAGCTTTGGCGCTTATGCGACCCCGCCGCCGCGGTTTCCTGATTGCATTCCGCGCCTTGATGCGCCAAAAAGCGGGCGTGGTCCCGTGGCTCAACTGGATAGAGCAGCCCCCTCCTAAGGGGCAGGTTGCAGGTTCGAATCCCGCCGGGATCACCAAAATATCAACAATAACAACATATTACCGAGTCGGCTGACAGGCGCACTCTCACCAAATAGTGTTACACATAGCTTACACACCTTCACATAATCCGGTGAATCAGATATGGCAGACACGAAGCATTCAATTTTGGGCGAGAAAGTTCACGTTTACCGGCGTGAA
>WFUK01000351.1 GCA_015485015.1 Paracoccaceae bacterium
TCGGGGGAGATCGGCAGATTATCACTTCAGCGGAAACCCGTTTTTCGGATGAAACCTTCAAGCATATCCTGCTGCCGGTCTGGATCACCCATTATACCTTGGTGGGTAAGCGCTACCGGATGTCGGTCAACGGGCAGACCGCCAAGGTCTATGGCCAGCGCCCGTTTTCAAATATAAAGCTGGCGCTGGGGGCTTTGGGCGGATTTATCGCCATGCTGGCTTTGGGCTGGACGATTTCGGTCAGTAGCGGGCCGCGCATTGGCCCTTATCTTTATCAGCCTCCAGCAGAGACCGCCGCCTCGCTCAAGGGCTAGGCGGGGTTTTGGCCTTGCCTCTATAGCTGGCCATATCGGCATCCGAAACATCGCTCTCGTCAAAGGCCCCGATGATAACGCCGGTATCTTTGCCCTTGGCCAGAATTTCCGCCTCGGACCTTGTGGTGCGCTGGCTCGGGCGCAACGACCATTGATGCAGGCGGGCATACATTTTCTCCACGATACCGGCGTGATTCGGGCTGCGGCCCAGATCGACCAATTCCTGTGGATCACGCTCCCGGTCAAACAACATCGGAGGAAAGCCGCCCTCGGCATGCATGAAGGTATAGCGCTGATCCGCCACCATAAACAGGCGGGCATCTATGGTGGAAACCTCAAGCGCCTTGCGAATACCGGTGGCGGAATAATCATATTCGCTAATCGCATATTCCCGCCATTCGGGGGCCTCGCCGCGCAAAAACGGCATCAGAGATCGCCCCTCCAGAATATGCGCCGGGGCTTCGCCGCCCATGGTCTCGATAAAGGTCGGGGCGAGATCTATGGCTTCAACCAAATCGTCTATCACCTGGCCCTTGGCGCGGCTCTCCGGATCATAAATAATCAGCGGCACCTTAACGGAGGGGGCGTGAAACAGGTCCTTTTCGCCAAGCCAGTGATCGCCGAGATAATCGCCATGATCCGAGGTCAGCACAATCATGGTATCCTCCATCCGGCCCGAGGCTTCCAGATGATCCAGCAAGCGGCCGAGCTGATCGTCGCATTGCTTGATCAGCCCCATATAGGCGGGAATAACGCTGGCGCGGACCTCGTCACGCGAAAAAGCCTGCCCGATGGGATTGTTGTGAAAGGCGGCGAAAACCGGATTCATGCCGTCCAGCTCGCTTGGATCGCGGTTCACCGGCTGGATAGCATTATGACCAAACATATTGTGATAGGGCGCAGGCACGATATAGGGCCAATGGGGCTTGATGAAACTCAGATGCGCCATCCATGGTTTTTCGGCGGCGGGGCTATCCAGAAAATCAATGGCGCGGCTGGTGAGCCACGGGGTCTCGCTATCTTCCTCTTTGATATTGGCGGGGTGGCCTGCATGCTGCATCAGCCAGCCAGAGGCGATTTTACCATCGATATTGGCGGCATTGGCATGGTCGTGCCACGGGTTTTCACCCGCATATCCCTTGGCTTTCAGATAGTCATTATAGGGTGATGGCTCGGGGTCATAGCGCCCGTCAGGACCATCGGCATTCAGCCCGTCTTCGCGCTCCCATATGTCAAATCCGCATTGGGCCAGGCGGGCGCCGATGATGCCATCTCTGGAAATGCCGAGCCTTTCCATGCCCTTATGATCCACCCGCATATGGGTTTTGCCGATCAGCCAGCTATTGACCCCAAGCTCACGCAGATGATCCCCCATGGTGATCTCGCCAACCTTGAGCGGAAACCCGTTCCACGCCGCCCCGTGCGAGCTGACATAGCGTCCGGTATAAAAGCTCATGCGCGAGGCGCCGCATACCGGAGATTGCACATAGGCATTGCTAAAGCGGGTGCCCATGGCGGCAAGGCGGTCCATATGCGGGGTGTGCAGGGTTTTATGGCCCGCACAGCTAAGATAATCATGCCGGAGCTGGTCATACATGATGAAAAGGATATTGCGGGGCATTTTGAATTCCTGACAGGCGAGCCGGGCGAAGGGTTTTGCGGGTTTAGCATTGTTATCCTATTACAAAACGGGTTGTTGCGGCAACCTGAACCGATGTCGGAGATGCCAGGGCCGACCATAGCGCCGTGGCTTATAGGATCGCTGATGGTCGCAAAAAACTGACCACCGGATTCGGCTGGAAACTGCCGCAAAACTGTCTTACATAGAGGGAAAGTTCCTGTTTGAGGTTTGCCCATGGCCCCGCGTTTTTCTGCGACCCGTGAAATCAGTTATGCGATCACCGCCAAGTCCCGCAGGGGGCGGGTGCTGATACGCTCGATCGAGAATACCACGGGGCGGCTGCGGCTGATCCACCGGGCGCGCGGCTATGACAAAGATATCAACGAAGACAATAGCTTCTGGGATGTGGTAACCCGCCGCTACGGGCTGAAGCTGGAGGTGGTTTCCGGCGCGCTTTCCAATATCCCGGCCGAGGGGCCGGTGGTGGTGATTTCCAACCACCCTTACGGCATTCTGGATGGGCTGATGATGGGCAAAATCCTCAGCTCGGCGCGCTCCGAATTTAAGATCATGGCGCATAAGGTTTTCTCCAAAGCTGACGAAATCAGTGATTCCATCCTGCCCATCAGCTTTGACGGCACCCGCGAGGCGATGGGCATGAATTTGAAAACCCGCAAAGACGCTTTGGCCTATATCAATGCCGGCGGGGCGGTGGGTATCTTTCCCGGTGGCTCTGTTTCCTCACCCCAGCGGATGTTTTCCCGCCCGATGGACCCAGAATGGGGCACCTTTAGCGCCAAGATGATTTCGCGCTCCAAAGCCACTGTGGTGCCGGTGTTCTTTGATGGTTATAACTCCCGCCGCTTTCACATTGCTGGCCGGATGAGCCGCACCCTGCGCACCGCTCTTTTGGTGAATGAATTCAAACGCCGGATCAACAAGCCGGTAAAAATCGTGGTTGGCGAGCCGCTGGATGTCGAGAAGGTCGCGGCCTATGGCAAAGATCCGAAAGC
>WFUK01000352.1 GCA_015485015.1 Paracoccaceae bacterium
CCCCTCAACCTCTCCGCCTACGGCTTTTCCATTCACCGTCATCGATACGTTGGTCATATCTTCTCCCTGATGTTTGTTTTTGCTGCCGCAGTGTGCAACCATTTTGTCGCAGGGCAAAGGGTTTTTTTCACAAAACACAATATCACCCGACAATTGGCGAGAATAAGCGGACACTTGCCAAGCAAGCCTCGCGCCGAGGCGGCAGCGCGTGCAAGGGTGGAGGTGGCGCAAAAACCCTCATCACAAGCCAGTGGCCTTTTTGCAACAAGTGGCAAAAAGGGGCTGCGGCGCCGTAGCCTCGCTGCGCTCGGCCCCATCCCGACCTTCCCGAGGGGAAGGGGCGATGGGCTGAGGGCCATCGCTTCCGAACGGGAATTGCTTTTTGGTTAAAGGCGGGGTATTCCCCTTGCAAGCAAGGAGATGCCGATGATCGGAAATTTGAACCATGTGGCGATTGCCGTGCCGGATCTCGAAGCCGCCATTGCGACCTATCGCGATGCCCTTGGTGCCACCGTTGGCGCGCCACAAGACGAGCCGGATCACGGGGTTACCGTGGTTTTCATCACCCTGCCCAATACCAAAATCGAGCTGCTATACCCGTTGGGCGAGAATAGTCCGATCAACGGGTTCCTTGCCAAAAACCCCGCTGGCGGTATTCACCATATATGTTATGAAGTGGAAAATATCGAAGCGGCCCGCGACAAGATGCTGGCTAGCGGTGCGCGAGTGCTTGGCGATATCAAAACCGGCGCGCATGGAAAGCCTGTGCTTTTTCTGCACCCGAAAGACTTTAACGGAACCCTAGTGGAGCTAGAACAGATATGACCATTACCGCCGCCCTCGTGCTTTTCGCCGTGATCTGGTTTATGTTGCTTATGATGGCCTTGCCCATCCGCGAGCGCTCGCAAGAAGATGAAGGCGTGCGCGTGCCCGGCACCCCGGCTTCGGCGCCGATGGATCCGATGATTGGCAAAAAGATGTTTTGGGTGACGGTGGTGACGGTGATTTTATGGCTGCCGCTGGTGCTGTTTATTCTATATGGTCCGGTCACGATGGCGGATCTGGATTTTTATGGCCGAAATCGCTGAGCTAACTTGGCGGATTTTTGGCCACTAGCCGATGGAACTGGTGGGTGAAGGTCGCCACACCCAAAAGCGGGATCAGCAGGTTTACCACCGGAATCGAAAGCGGGATCGCCATTAAAATGCCGGCAAACCAGATCTCCATCCGGTGGGCTTTGCGCAGCTTGTCGGCCCCGCGCAGCCCCAGGCGCCGCATCGCGACCAGCTGAAAATATTCCCGCCCCAGCAGATAGCCATTCACGATCCAGAAAATCACGGGGGCCAGCAGGGTCGAGGTGAAATAGATGATCAACGCCAGAATATTCACCACCACCATAATCATCAAAAACCGGATTGCCTCGCCGATCATCGCGCCCATGCCCAAAGGGGCGGCGGGGGGCAGATGCGGATAATGCTTCGCTTCTACCGCATCGGCGATTTCCTCCAGAAAAAACCCGATAAAGATAATCGCCACCGGAAACATCAAAAACACCGCCATCACCAGCGCGCCGGTTAGCGCGATGCCGCTAAACCAGTCGCCGATCGGAATGGTGCCGAGCCATGGCAGGGTGATCGAGCCGGGTAATATGGCGGTGGCCAGCTGGATAATGCCAAAATAAGCCCCGCCAAAAAGCAGAGCGCTAATCCCCAGCCCCTTGATCAGCACCCAGCGGAATTTCGGGTCCGTCAGCTGCCCCAGCGCCTTGGCAAAATCACTAAACAGGTTCATATCCGGCCTTTTGGGTTAAGTCTCGATCCAGCGGGTGAGGGCGGCCATATCGGGCCGTGGGCGCTCGGGCGGGCGGCTGGTTTCGCTGGCGATATGGATATATCCAGCAACAAACTCCGCCGCATCCAGCCCCAGCCCCGCTTGCAAAAATTCCCGATCAAACGCCATCGGGCCGCTGAGCCAATTCGCCCCCCAGCCCGAAGCCAGCGCCGCGTTGAGCAAGGCAAGGCAAACCGCCCCTGCCGATAAAATCTGCTCCACCTCTGGCACATCATCCCGCGCCACCGGCGAGGCGATCACCGCCACCGCCAGCAGCCCGTCCTTAAATTGCGCGCAGGTCTTTTCCCGCTTTTCCGCAGGCAGTCCCAGCGCATCATATCGCGCCTCTGCCAGCGGTCCGAGCCGCCGCAGCGCCGCTTGTTGCAGCACCACAAAGCGCCACGGTTCCAGCTTTTTATGATCCGGCGAGCGCGCCGCCATTTCCAGCATCGGCTCCAGCTCGGCCCGCTTTGGCACCGGCAGCGCAAGGGTTTTGGCGGGCCGCGAGCGGCGGGTTTGCAAAAAGCGGATCACATCGGTATTGGCTTCAGGCATTGGCGG
>WFUK01000353.1 GCA_015485015.1 Paracoccaceae bacterium
AAGCCCTGCTGGATAATGAACGCCCAGCGCCCAAAGGCCTGATTGACCCCAATGGCCGCCCCGCCGGCAAACGCTTTGATGTTTACCGCAACAACGTGGTGCTATCGTTATCGGACGCGCTATCGGACGCCTATCCGGTGGTCGAAAAACTGGTGGGCGAAAAATTCTTTCAGGCCATGGCGGGGGTATTTGTGCGCCAACACCCGCCCAAATCCCCGATTCTATCGCAATTCGCGCCGGAATTCGCCGATTTCCTCGCCGCCTTCCCGCCCGTGGCCAAGCTCAGCTACCTGCCCGATGTGGCGCGGCTGGAGCGCGCCCGCACCGAGGCCTACCACGCCGCCGATGCCGAGCCGATCGACGGTGCCGCGCTGGCCGCGCTCACCCCCGAGCAAATGAGCAGCGCCAAATTGCGCCTGCATCCAAGCCTGCGCATCCTGTCCTCGCCCTTTCCGGTATTCGCCATCTGGCAAAAGAATTCCGACGCGCCGGAAACCGCAATTCCACGGCACGGCCAAGATGTGCTGATCGCCCGCCCGAAAGATGTGGTGGAAATGCGCAGCCTGCCCCCCGGCGCAGCAGATTTCCTGCGCGCCTTGAGCGCCGGCCGCAGCTTGGGCCAAACCATCGAATTTTGCGAAACCATCCACGGCTTTGACCTCACCGAAAACATCGGCGGGCTGTTCGAGTCCAATCTCCTCATTCATATAGAAAGTTAATCCCCATGAACGCCCTTTTATCCCTGCATAACAAACCGCTTGAAGCCATAGCCGACAAACTCAATCCATGGTTCCTGCCAACGCTGGCGCGCTTCACCTTCGCCGCCACGCTTTTGATGTATTTCTGGACCTCGGCCTCGCTCAAACTGGGCGACAGCATTTTCGAGCTTGGCTTCGGGGCATATGGCCAAATCCTGCCCCGCGCCTTCGAAGCCTCCGGCTATAATGTCAGCAATATTTCCGGCTTTAACAAATTCATTGCCTATGCCGGCACCTATGCCGAGTTCATCCTGCCGGCACTATTGCTGATCGGCCTGTTCACCCGCCTTGCCGCCCTTGGCATGATCGGCTTCACGCTGGTGCAATCCTATGTCGATATCTATGGCCATATGGCGGATGAAACCGCGATTGGCAGCTGGTTCGAGCGGATTTCCGACAGTCCGATTATGGATCAACGGCTATTCTGGATCACGTTGTTTATGATTATGTTTGCGCGCGGCGCAGGCCCGCTTTCCGCCGATAAACTGATCGGCCTGAAATAAGCGCCTGCAAGCAAAGCGCCGCATGCGCTGCCGAGGTGGCCCGAAGGGTCGCCGAGGCAGCGCACCCCCGGAACTGTCCCGGGTTTGCTTTTGTCTCTGTGAGGGCTACGCAGCAATTCAAATGCAAAATCGTGCGTTCAATCCGCCCCCACTCGACAAAAGCACATTTTTCAGCAAGCTGAAAAATGCCGACTGCCGCAGCCGCACCTAAATACCCGGCTTAAAGCTCGCCAATTTGGCGCCAAACCCGATAAACACAATGCCCGTCATCCCCTTCAACCACCGCTGAAAAGAGCCGCGTTGCACCACCGAAGTGAGTGTTGAAAACAGCAGGACCATCGCGCCAAACCAGACCCCGTTTATCATTGAATGGATAAATACCAGTATAAAGGACGCGGCGGCAGAGGTGTCTCCCACTGTTATAAATTGCGGAAAAGCCGCAAGGTAAAACATAGAGACTTTCGGATTTAGCACATTGGTGATGAACCCTTCCACAAAGGCATTCCGCAAGGTTCGCTGCTGATGCGCCGCAGGCGTTTCACCGGTGGTCGCCACCCCCTTAAAGGCAGCAACCAGCGCTTTCATCCCGATCCAGATCAAATAGGCGGCTCCAAGGTATTTCACAGCGGTAAACGCCGTTGCTGACTGCACCAGAATGAGAGAAATCCCCAAAATAGACATCGCCCCATGCACATAAAACGCCGCCACAAACCCCGCCACATTGGCAAAGCCAGCCGTGCGACCAGAGGTCGGCACCGTTTTCGCGATCAACACCCCGTTAGGGCCAGGAGACATCACCAGCAATGATGCCACAATTGTAAATGTAATAATATCAGACCAAACCATCGCCTATTCTCCCTGTATTCGTATCAATAAAAATGCGTCAGCCCCCTTCTACGCCGTAGGCCAGCCGGACATATTCCGCAAGCTGTTCCGCCATCTCCCGCCTTGCCCCCCCTGCCACATACATATTGATATTAAATACCGGCAGCTCGGGCAATGCGCCATTATGCGGTATTTCTTTCATATAGGGCGAAGCGGTTTCCGAGAGCAACGCATGGATCGCCAGATCGGCAGACACCGTCGCCTCGATCGTGCGGGTGGAATCCGACGTGACCACCATATCCCATTCGATCCCCGCATCCGCCAGCGCCCGCTGCGCGGTGGGTCGGAAAATGCAGTTGGTCTCGAAAGCCAGCTTCAGCGGTCGCTCTTCCCAGACCTGCCCGCCTTCACCGCCAACCCAGATCAGCGGCGCCATCCGCAAAGCCTCGCCGCCTTTTTCCATACCATGCTCGGTGGTCAG
>WFUK01000354.1 GCA_015485015.1 Paracoccaceae bacterium
CCGCTCTAAGGTATTTGCGGCGGCGGTGCCAAAAGCCAATATGGTCGATTCAATCGAGGCGCTGATGGAAAAGTCGGATGTGGTATCCCTGCATGTGCCCGGCGATGCTGAAAACCGGCATATGATCGATGCGGCGCGCCTGGCGCTGATGAAGCCCTCGGCCTATTTGATCAATACCGCGCGCGGCGATGTGGTGGATGAAGCGGCGCTGGTGCAGGCCTTGCAAAGCGGCGCTTTGGCCGGGGCGGGGCTGGATGTTTTTGAAGAGGAGCCACGGGTGCCGGAGGCGCTGATCGCGATGGATAATGTGAGCCTGCTACCTCATATCGGTAGCGCCACAGAGGAGGCCCGCATCGCGATGGGCATGCGCGCGGTGGAAAATCTGGTGGCCTATTTTGAGAATAACGCGGTGCCGCATCAGGTGGCTTGATTAGCCCTCAAGCGCGGCGCGCCAATGGCGGCGGCATAGGGAAAGGTAGGTCTCGTTGCCGCCGATCTGCACCTGCTCGCCATCGGTCAGCACGCGGCCATCCTGATCTTGCCGCACCACCATGGTGGCCTTTTTGCCACAATGACAGATGGTGCGCACTTCGCGCATTTCGTCAGCCCAAGCCAGCAGCGCCGCCGAGCCGGGAAAAAGCTCGCCCCTGAAATCTACCCGCAACCCGTAGCACATCACCGGAATAGACAGATCATCCACGGCTTTTGCCAACTGCCACACCTGATTTTTGGTTAAAAACTGCGCCTCGTCGATAAACACACAGGCGATTTCGCCGCGTGCCTGCCGCATTTCGATCATGGCAAACAGGTCGCTCTCGGGGGTGAACCAATCGGAAGCGGCATCAATGCCGATCCGGCTGGCGATTTTGCCCTCGCCGGCGCGATCATCCAGCTTGGCGGTGATCAGATAGGTCTGCATCCCGCCTTCATTATAGTTATAGGAAGCCTGCAAAAGGATGGTGCTTTTGCCCGCGTTCATGGTGGAGTAATTGAAATATAATTTAGCCATGATGCAGATTTAGCAAAATATCCCACCTAGCGATAGAATATATTTCCGCCAAACCGCCCGCGCGGCGAAAGCGTGGCAAACCAGCCGGGCCGCATGCTGGCCGCATGGAAAAACAGCGCGCCATTGGTGATGTCTTCACCCCGATTAACCAGCAGTTCCAGCGAGATAGCTCGAGCCTGCGCCAAGGAGGCCGGCTCGTTATATACATCATTCGGGATCGAATCACAGCGATAGCTGAATTGGCAGCTACCGCGAAAGCGCTGATCGATCACACCGCACACAGTGTCGGGAAATCGGGAATCGCTTGCGCGATTCAGAATCACTTCGCCAACCGCGCGCTCGCCATCCAGCGTGGTGCCGCGCGCCTCGAAATAGAGCGCCTCGGCGAGGCAAGAGAGATCTTCCTTGGTATAGCCAGAGCTGGAAAGCGAGCGGTTATCGGGCAGGCTTTGCGCGCAGGCGGTCAATAGGGCCAGCAAAAACACAGTGATTTTGGATCGAATAGTCATGCCTTACCGCCGCAAATAATTTCGCGCGTATATCGCGTGTTTTACTTGGTAACGCAAGCTTTGGGCAAATACACAGGCGATATGTCGCAAACAGGCGGTGTATTCGCCCCTGATTAAAGTGGGGCAAGACGCCTAGGGGCGAAGGTCAAACAACCAACTGCCGGTCATGGGTTGCACGCCGGTAATGTCCGGTGTTTGGTCCATTTTCCACGTGTTATCGGTTGCAGGTTCTGTAGGCTCGGTCGGAACGCGCGGGCGATCCGGGCGCGTGGTGCTGGATGTCCCCTCGGCTGTAGCCTCCGGTTCGCTGCCATCTTCACCATCCTCTGCGCCATCCACCGTGGTGCCGCTACCGGCGGGGGGTTGGGTGCGCGATTGCCACTCCGCAAGGGTGATCGCGCCATCGAAATTGCCATCATAGCGGTTGAAAAATTCACCCGATCCGCCAAAGCCCAGCTCCAGTGCGGTAAGGCGGCGGTCCTCGTTGCTATCAAAGCGCTCGAAAACCCGATTCACCATGCGGCGCGGCTTGCGCTGCGTGCCTTCGGCGCGCTGGCGGGCAACCACCATCAGCTCTGGCTCTGAAAGCCAGCCGTTGGAATCGGTGTCGATCCGATCAAAAGGGGCCAAGATAACATTTAGATATTCATCGTCGGTAATGACGCTATCGCGGTTTTGATCAAAGGTTGCAAAATCTACCTGCGCAAAAACAGCGGTGCTGGTCGCGATAAATGTAAGGGCGGTAATCTTCATCAAGCCAAGTTTCATTCTGTTCTCCAAAAAATTAATCTATGCCTATATTACGATCATAGATGAAAATTCCGTCGGATTTTTTTTATTTTATCGGCAATATGCGCCGTTTTTCAGCCGCTTGGCGGATTTCGCTGGTAAATTTGTGCAAACAGGCGCATGGTGCCGCCCGCGACAAAATGTCAATCAGAGGAAATAATTTGCCGAATACCGAACCCGATTTATGCACTTATGCAACCCGTCTCGCGCAGGAAGCGGGCGATATTGCCATGGGGTATTTTCGGGGCCGTTTGGCAATAGATGTAAAGGCCGATGAAAGCCCTGTGACCGAAGCCGATAAGGCGGTCGAGGCTTTTGTCCGCCAGCGTTTGGCGCGAGATTTCCCAGATGACGGGCTGTTTGGCGAAGAAGAGGGCGCCAGCGGGCTGGATCGGGCACGTGTCTGGGTGCTGGACCCGATTGACGGCACCCGCTCTTTCCTTTCGGGCTATCCGACCTTCGGGTTTTTGCTGGCGGTGCTGGAAGACGGGCTGCCAAGCCTAGGGGTGGTTGGCATGCCGGCCTTGGGCGAGATTTATGCGGGCACGGGTAAAGCCGCCTTTTGTAATGGCCAGCCTATTTCGGCCTCCAGGCAAACCGCGCTTTCGGATGCGATCCTGTATATCAACGAAGCCGAGCATATGCGGGCCGGAGACGAGGCCGCGCTGGAAAAGCTGCTGCAATGTGGCTCCACCCGCCGCTTTGCCTATGATTGCTACCCCCATGCGCTATTGGCGGCGGGGCATATTGATGCGGTGGTGGACTATAATTTGCAGCCCTATGATTACCTGCCCTTGGCCGCCTTGATCCAAGGCGCAGGCGGGGTGATGACCGATTGGCAGGGGCGCGCGCTTACCCTGCAATCAGATGGCCGGGTGATCTCGGCAGCCACACCGGAATTACATGCGGCATTGCTGGAGATGACACGATGAGTGCTACCGAATCCTTATTGCGGCTGATCGGTTCGGTCAGTCTGCTGCTCTGGGGCCTTTATATGGTTCGCACAGGGGTAACTCGCGCTTTTGGCTCCGAGCTGCACCGGATCGTAGGGCGGGCGGTTTCTAACCGGATATCGGCGTTTTTGAGCGGCATTGGCGTGACGTTGATCGTGCAATCCTCCACCGCTACGGCGCTGATTATTTCGTCCTTTGCGGCGCGGGGGGTGATTGCGCTGCCAGCGGCGCTGGCGGTGATGCTGGGGGCGGATATTGGCACCACCTTGGTGGCGCAGGTGCTATCATTCGATCTAAGCCTGATGCCTTATATTCTGGTCATGGTCGGGCTTGTTTTGCACGGGCCAAAGCGCACAAGCAAAACCCGCCAACTGGGCCGCGCGGTGTTTGGGCTGGGGCTGATGCTGCTGGCGCTTTCGCTGATTGTGCAAACCTCCGAACCTTTGCGCAATTCGGTGATCTTGCAGGAGCTATTCAGCTCGATCAGCTCCGAGCCGCTGATTGCGATCCTGCTGGCGGCGGTGCTGACATGGGTTTCCCATTCCAGTCTGGCGATTGTGTTGCTGGTGATGAGCTTTGCGATGGGCGGGGTGATAAACATTGATCTGGCGTTTTTGCTGGTGATCGGGGCCAATCTGGGCGGGGTTATTCCGCCGATTGTCGCCACGCTTTCCGAGGGCGATCTGGCGCGCAGGGTGACCTTTGGCAATGCCGGATTCAAAATTGCCGGCGCGGTTATGTTTTTCCCGTTTCTTGGCTATATGCCGGATTTTCTGGGCCAGATTTCAACCGATCCCGCGCGGCTGGTGGTGAATTTTCATACGCTGTTCAATTTTGCACTGGCCTTTGTTTTTGTACCGCTGGTGCCGCTTGCTGCGCGCTTGTGGGAGCGGATAATCGAGCCTAGCGGCAATAACACCGATGATGACCAGCCTCGCTTTCTGGACGAAAACTCGATCGATACGCCGGTATTGGCCTTGGCCTGCGCGACGCGCGAGGTTGGGCGGATGGCCGAAACGGTGGATACCATGCTGCGCGGGGTTTCGGAATGTTTGAGCAGCGATGATTATTCTCGGGTGGATGAACTGATCGAACTGGATGATCGGGTCGATACGCTTTATGACGAGATAAAATCCTATGTGACGCGGGTTTCACGCCAAGAAGTCGATAGCGCCGAGAGTGACCGGGTGGTTGAAATTCTGATGTTTACCACCAATCTGGAGCATATGGGCGATATCATCGAGAGCCTGCTCGGGGCTTTGGTGCGGCGCTCCAAAAAGGAGATCACCTTTTCCAAGGAAGGGCTGGCCGACCTGCTGGAGTTGAACGACAAGCTGATTTCGAATCTGACGCTGGCGATCAATATTTTCAATTCAGGCGATGTGGCCTTGGCCAAGCAGCTGATTAAGGAAAAGGGCCGCGTGAACAAGCTGCAGGGCGGCTTTGTGCAAAGCCATCTGGAACGCTTGAAGGATGGGCGGATTGAAAGCGTGGCGACCTCAAGCCTGCATATGGATGTGCTGCGGGATCAGCGGCGGATTCACTCTCATATTACCGCTGTGGCCTATCCGATTCTGGAACGGGCCGGCAAGCTGCGCAAATCCCGCCTGAAATAGCGGCGAAAAGTTTTGCTTTTTGTAAATCAAGGCTTGCGAAGGTCGAAAGGACCCTCTAAAACGCCCCTTGTCGGGTGATTAGCTCAGTTGGTAGAGCGCTTCGTTTACACCGAAGATGTCGGGAGTTCGAGCCTCTCATCACCCACCATTTTTCGACACAGACTGCACGGGCCATGCCATAGATTTGCAGATCGTGCCCCCCATCATGCAGCCTTCCAGCGCCATTTCATTTTCCGATACTGTGATTGCGCCTCGGGCGCGGATCCAGCTTGGGCCATCGGGATTTTTCAAGCGGTCGCCTTGCCAGATATTGTTACCTTGGCTTTCCATCCCGTTGCAAATCTCGAATCCGTCAGAGATCCTTGTGCAAAATAGTAAGCGGTGTCCCGCTGGCACCTAGGCCTTAAAATTCCATGGCAGTAAAGCTTCAATGTCACTTTGTTTGTGGCCGTTGGCATTGCACGCCCGACGCTGGCTCACCCCATGCGCCTTGCACAGGTGATCCACAGCTTGCCGCTTCGCATCTCCCTCTCGATAATTGCTGCGCATTCACCTGCCGGGCAATGGGACGTTACCACTTTTTTGAATTTACATCACGGAGCATGGCTACATCCATTGCCCGGCAGGGTATGTGAAACATACCCGAGAGGGGAGCATGCTCTCGGCCAGCAGTTTCTTCAGCTTGTCATTATCGGCCTCCAGCGTTCGCAATCGCGCCGCATCAGTGGCTCCATGCCGCCATACTTCGATTTGCATTTGTAAAACGTGCCTTGGCTGATCCCATAGCGCCGACACAAGTCCGCCGTCTTCTCGCCGTTGTTCGGGAAAACAATCCCCCAGATTGTTTTCTAATCCTCTCAACCCTGCTCTTTCAGCATCTGAATGATCTGTTCATCCGAGAATCGTTTCTTCATATTGTCCGTTCTTTTCGTTGGGCGGACTCTACATCATTTTGGAGGAGTTTAAGGGGCGCAGGTCATTTGCGATGCACCGAGTGAGGCAGCCGCAGAAACCCTGTATGCTTGCCATCAGCCTCAAAATCAATTTCGGAGCTGATAAGGGAGCCAGACATTTAGGTCTCTACTTGCTGGTTTTGGCCCTCGGGGCTTTTCAACAACGTCAAAATCTCACCGCAATTATCCATTTGGCCATCACAGCAATCTTGCAGCAAAAAGCTGATAAGGGCGTTCATCGCTTCGATATCGGCGGAATATCTAATCTCGCGCTGGTGGCGTTCCGACTTGAGCAGGCCAGAGCGCTTTAATATCGCCAAATGCCCCGAAAGCGTGGAGGGCACAATGCCAAGCCGCTCCGAAATTTCGCTAGCTCGGATGCTGCTTTTGGCCTGCTTCACCAGCAGCCGATAGATCGACATGCGGGTATCTTGCGCAAGCGCGGCAAAGGCCTCAATGGCTTTTAGCTGGTCCATAATCTGCCTTTCAGGGCTTGTTCACCAAATCATCTTCATTGGTTATAGCCGGAAAATGGCTGGCATCCACATACTTAAAGTATTCATCCAGATAGGCCATTGGGCTGTCGGGGCAAGGGAACACACACGTAATTTCGCCACTATCGGCACGGCGAAAGCCCTCTAGCTCACCGATTCTCTTCAGGCCTTTCAGGTGCTTAAGCAGCCCCGCCAGCGCAAGGCCGGAGCTTGGACCAGCCAAAATACCAAGACGGCTCATCTCCATACTGGTCAGATAAGCGGTTTCGGTGGCCACCCTTTCCAGCGCATCCACATGGTCGCGCCACGCAAAATCCACCACATTGAGCAGGTTTTCGGTGCGCACCCCGGGCACATAATTATCTGGGGCACGCATTACACCCACAACCTTGATATCGGGGTTTTTACTTTTGAGGAACCGTGAATTGCCGATCAAGGTGCCGGTGGTGCCCAGACCAACCCCGAAAATGTCAATCTTGCCCTCGGTTTGCGCCCAGATCTGCGGGCCGGTCCATTTTTCGTGCGCTTCGGGGTTGTCGTTGTTTTCATATTGACCGGGGTTCATGGCGTCGGGCTGCTGCCCATCAAGGCGCGCCTTGAAAACCCCCGTTGCGGGGTCGTTTTCCACTGGCGCTTGCGGCTCGACATTCACAATCGGCTCAATGCCAAAGAATTGCAGCATCAGCAATTTGTTCCAAGAAATCTCGCTCGGTACATAAGATTGCGTGCGCGCCACGCCAAACTGCCGCGCCGCCAGCGCCATGGAAAACACAGTGTTGCCCGATGAGTTTTCCACCAGTCGCTCCACGCCCGAAAGCTCGCCGCGCTTATACATTTCTTGCACCATATTAAACGCTGGCACCGCCTTTACATTGCCCAGCGGTGACAGCCCCATCATTTTGGCAAATATCCGCACGCCATCGGAAGCAAACGGGTTCAGCGATTCGGGCAGTTCCACCATCGGCAGGTTCGGGTGCTTGCCCGGATTCAGAAAATCTTTCAGCGCGTCGGGGCCTTTGAAGGTATTTGTCATGGGGTCCGCCTTAATTATGACAATTCGACAATAGCCGAACAATCAAATCTTGACAAGTGGCTTTTGACTTGCTCTAAGAATACGACACTTCGGCAATCGCCGTAATAACCTGGGAGCCACACATATGCTGCGTAGATTTTTTGCCGACGCCGCCATCGCCGCGACCTATACCTTTAAGTGGCTTCTGGAGGAATGACCATGCCGAGCCAATTTGACCAAGAGATCAATCGCCGCGAAGTGCCTGCTCTGAAAGTGCACCGGATGGTGCTGGGCGAAGGCGGCGCGGGCCTTTTCCCCGCTGGCGTGGCCGATATGGACTTTATGGCCCCCGAAGTGGTGCGCGCAGCGATGCAAAAACGTCTGGACCATGGCATTTTCGGCTATGAAGCCGTGCCCGATGCCCTGTTCCCCGCGTTGACCAACTGGATGCAGACCCGCCACGGCTGGGCGCTAGATCCAAGCCACATTCTGCGCTCGCCCAATGTCCTCAACACCCTCGCCCTTGCCGCCTCGATTTTCACCGAGGCGGGCGACGGTGTGATTGTGCAGCCGCCGGTATTCTTTGATTTTTACGATATTCTTGAGGAGAACGGCCGCGAAATCCTGCACAACCCACTTGTCCTGAAGGATGGCCGTTATACGATGGATTTTGACGGGCTGGAAGCCCTCGCCGCGCAGCCAAACGCCAAAATGATCTATCTTTGCAACCCGCATAACCCCGTTGGCCGCGTCTGGACCCGCGCCGAGCTACGTATGCTCGGCGATATCTGCGCCCGCCATAATGTGCTGGTGGTCTCCGACGAAATCCACGGTGACATTACATTTGCGGGCCATGATTACACTCCCTTCGCGGCGCTCGGTCCCGCCTATGCGGATAATTCAATCACCTGCCTCTCCCCCGCCAAAAGCTTCAATATCGCCGCCTGTTGCTCCTCCTTTACCGTGATCAGCAACGCCGCCCGCCGCAAGGCGTATCAGGTGGAAAACAGCCGCCTGACGGTGAATAAAAACAACGCTTTTGCCAGTGCCGCGATGGTGGCAGCCTATGCCGATGGCGGGTCGTGGCTGGATGAGGTGCTGGATTATCTCGCCGGCAATATCGCCCTTGTGCGCGAAGCCCTCAAACCGCTGGACGCTGTGCAAATGATAGAGCCGGACGGCACCTTCCTGCTCTGGCTGGATTTCCGCGCCATGGGGCTAAGCCCCGAAGACCTCACCAAATTTCTGCGCGAAAAAGCAGGCTGGGCCGTAACGCGCGGGCAGGCTTTCGGTGTTGAGGGCGAGGGCTTTGCCCGCTTTAACATCGCCTGCACCCGCGCCAAGCTCAAAGCCGCGCTCGCGCAGCTTACCACCGTATTATCTTAACCTCTGAGGAGACCAAAAATGACAACCCTAACCGTTTATGACCCCGCAATGTGCTGCTCCACCGGTATTTGTGGTGCCGATGTCGATCAACGTCTGGTCGATTTTGCCGCTGATCTTGATTGGCTGAAATCCGAAGGCGTTGAGGTGAAACGCATCAATATTTCCAACGAACCAATGGAATTTGCCACCAATCCCAAGGTGAAAGCCGTGCTGGATTCTGACGGGGTCGAAGGCCTGCCTGTGGTGCTGGCGGACGACGAAACCCGCTCCCAAGGCCGCTATCCCAATCGCGCCGAGTTGGCGGGCTGGGCGGGCGTGGCCTTCGCTGAAACCGAAGCAAAATCCTCCGGTTGCTGTGGCTCAAGCGACAATTCCGAAGTCTCTTCCGGCTGCTGCTAATCTTTCTTTCCCAAGGTATTCCCATGTTTGACTCTCTCCCTAAATTCACGTTTTTCACTGGCAAAGGCGGGGTGGGTAAAACCTCGCTGGCCTGCACCACCGCCCTTAGCCTTGCTATGGATGGCAAAAAAGTGCTGCTTGTCAGCACTGACCCTGCCTCCAATGTCGGGCAGGTGTTTGCCACGGATATCGGCAACAAAATCACGCCTATTAACGATGTAGAAAACCTCTCGGCCATCGAGATAAACCCCGAGGAAAGCGCGGCGGCCTACCGTGAGCGCATTGTTGGCCCGATGCGGGATTTGCTGCCCGAAGACGCGCTGCGCAGCATCGAAGAGCAGCTTTCCGGCGCCTGCACCGTTGAAATCGCCGCCTTTGACGAGTTCACCGCGCTGCTGACCGATAACGACTTGCTGGCACAATATGATAACGTGGTGTTTGACACCGCCCCCACCGGCCACACCATCCGGATGCTCAAGCTCCCCGGCGCGTGGTCCGGCTTTCTGGAAGAGGGCAAGGGCGACGCCTCCTGCCTTGGCCCCTTGGCTGGCTTGGAAAAGCAGCGCGATAAATACGGCGCAGCGGTTGATCGGCTTTCCGATGGCGACACCACCCGTATGATTATGGTCGCGCGGCCTCGGCAATCTGCCCTTGGTGAAGTGGCCCGCACCTCCGAAGAACTGGCCTCGATCGGCATTAAAAACCAGCAATTGGCGATTAACGGCATGATGCCCACCGAAACGGATGGCGACCCGCTGGCGGCGGCGCTGTTGAAGCGCGATGAGGATGCACTGGCAGGGATGACCGCCGAGGTTGCTGCCTTGCCGCGCAAAATCTTCCCGCTCCGCTCTGAAAACCTCGTCGGCCTCGACGCGCTCAAGCGCTTTGCTTCCGGTGCTGCAGATACGCCAGCAACCGAAGCCACAACCGCGCCCCGTGATTACCCCGAGCTGGGCGCATTGGTTGATGGCATTGAAACCCCCGGCAAAGGCTTGGTGATGTTTATGGGCAAGGGCGGCGTAGGCAAAACCACCATGGCCGCCGCCGTGGCCACCGAGCTGGCCGCGCGGGGCCATGAGGTGCTGCTCACCACCACCGACCCCGCAGCGCACATCACCGAAACCCTGAGCGGCGACCAGCCAAACCTGACCGTCAGCCGGATTGACCCAGAGGCCGAAACCGCGAAATACCACGCCCATATCATGGCGACCAAAGGCAAAAATCTGGACGACCAAGCCCGCGCCATGCTGGAAGAAGACCTGCGCTCGCCCTGCACCGAAGAGATCGCTGTGTTTCAGGCGTTTTCCAAGGTGATCCGTGAAAGCAGCCGCCATTTTGTGATTATGGACACCGCGCCAACGGGCCACACGTTGTTGTTGCTCGATGCCACCGGCTCCTACCACAAAGACATCCTGCGCCACCAAGGCGAATCCAAGGCCAAGTTGGTAACGCCGATGATGCGCCTGCAAGACCCCGCGCAAACCAAGATCATGATCGTAACCTTGCCCGAAACCACCCCTGTGTTGGAGGCCGCACACCTGCAAGAAGACCTGAAGCGCGCAGGCATTCATCCGTGGGGCTGGATTGTGAACTCAAGCCTTGCCGCCGCCCACACCACCCAGCCGATTTTGCAAAAGCGCGCGCGGGCCGAGCAAGCGCAAATCAGCAAAGTCGCGGATGAGCTTTCGACCCGCTATGCCGTGGTGCCCATGCAAGCCGAAGAGCCGGTTGGCGCAGGCAGGCTACAAGCGCTTTGCGCGGTCACCCGCCCCGCAACGGCTGCATGACCCCTGCCAAACCACCGATAAACAGCCGAGGCCATTGGGCCTTGGCCATCGGGGAAACGCTGGTATGGGCGGGGCTGTTTTATATCTTCGCCGCCCTCTTGCTAAGCTGGGAGCGCGGCCTTGGCTGGCCCAAAACCGACCTGACCATCGCCTTTACGCTCACCCTTATACTCGTGCGCAGCCGGTAGGGCCAAACGCCGCAAGCACGCGGGTTATGTTTTAATTCACTTACGGGAATCAAATTCTTCAACCATGCTGCGGAAAAACGGATAATCTATCCAGCGGCCACGCCCGCGGCCCAGCATTTCCAGCTTGTAAACATGCGAAGGCGCTACATTTGCGATATTAACATTTGGGCCAAAACGCTCGATCAGGGCAATTTATTGGGTCGGAAACTCACCGGTATTGATCTTGATATCCGACCAAACCGGTAGAGCTGATTATCGGCTGGTCGACTGGCGGCAGCACCGATGTTTATGCGCGCGCGCTGGCCAGTTTTGTGAATGAATATCTCGGCATGCCGATGGTTGTTGTGAACATGCCTGGCGCTTCTGGCATGATCGCAGGCCGCGCGGCCATGGATGCCCCGCATGACGGCTATACGCTTTATGTCCAATCCGTCGGCACATTTGTGACCCGCATGCGGATTGATGGTGAGGATTCACCGGTGAATGCTTATGAGGATTTTCAGGCGATTGGTAGCGTTGGCAATGTGGTAACGGGCCTGATTGTGCCGGCTGATACCCGCACCGGCTCGGTGCCATTTCGCAAATATGTGCCGAGGGTTTCGGCGTGAAGCGCGGGGGCGCTGGCCAATAGGGCCAGCACTACGGTTTTTTTGAGGCGCATAAATATGCATTTACACACTTATGCGCAACTGCCCGAATGCGGTTAGCGTTTCGGCTTATAGCCAAGCAGGCGCAAAGCGTTGATCGTTACCAGCACGGTAGCACCGGTATCGGCCAGAATAGCCATCCAGAGCGAGGTGATGCCAAATAGTGTGGTCACCAGAAACACTGCCTTTAGTCCAAGCGCAATGGTGATATTCTGATAGATATTCTTCATCGTGGCCTGAGAAAGATCAATCAAGGCCGGCACATCGGATACCTGTTCATGCAGCAGCGCTGCATCGGCGGTTTCCAGCGCAACATCGGTGCCGCCCCCCATGGCAATGCCGACATCGGCACGGGCCAGCGCGGGGGCATCATTGATCCCATCGCCGACCATGGCCACCCCGCCTTTTTCCCGCAGGGATTCGATGGTCTTGAGCTTGTCTTCCGGCATCAGCTCGGCCTGCACCTCCATGCCCAATTGGGCGGCCAGCGCCTTGCCGGTGCGGGCATTATCGCCCGTGAGCATGATGGCCGAAATCCCCATGCCCTTGAGCGTCGCCATGGCCGAAGCCGCATCGTCGCGCAGTTCGTCGCGCATGGCGATAATCCCCAGCACCTTGCCATCGGCCAGCACGGCTGCCACGGTTTTGCCGTCCATCTCCAAGGCTTCGATCTGCGTGCTTTCCCCGGCGCTCAGGCTCGCTACCTCGGCCGCATAGCGCGGCGAGGCCACGATCACCTCAACCTTGCCAACCATCGCCTGCACCCCGCGCCCGCGCAGGGCCTCGGAATCGGTGGTGGCTTCCAGCTTCAACCCTTCTGCACGCTCGGTAATCGCTTGGGCCAAAGGATGCGACGAGCCGGCCTCGACCGCCGCCGCCAGCGCCAGCATAGCGTCCTCGGTGCCGCTAAAGGTCACGACATCGGTTACTTTGGGCGTGCCTTCCGAGAGCGTGCCGGTTTTGTCAAAAGCTACGGTGCGAACCTTGCCAATGGCCTCCAGCACCGCGCCGCCTTTCATCAACAGCCCTTGGCGCGCGCCGCTGGAAATGCCCGAGGTGATGGCCGCCGGCGTGGAAAGCACCAGCGCACAGGGGCAACCGATGAGCAGGATCGCAAGGCCCTTATAGACCCATATTCCAAGATCGGCACCCGTAAACAAAGGTGGCAAAAACGCGATCATTGCCGCCACCACAATCACACCCGGGGTGTAATATTTGCTGAACCGGTCAATAAAGCGCGCGGTCGGGGCCTTGGAGGCCTCGGCATCTTCCACCATTTGCAAAATCCGCGAAATCATATTATTTTCAGCGGCTTGCGTAACCTCCATGCGGATCAAACCATCGGTGTTGATCGAACCGGCAAACACCGAATCGCCGACGCCCTTATGACGCGGCATGGATTCGCCGGTCACAGCCGCTTCGTCAATCGCGGTTTCGCCCATGGTGAGGGTGCCGTCAGCCGGCACACGGCCTCCGGGGCGGACCTCGATAATATCGCCAACCTGCAAGCTGCTGGCCTCGACCTCGCTCACCTTGTCTCCCACCACGAGATACGCCGATTTCGGCACCAGATCCGCCAGCGCCTGCACCGAGGAGCGGGCCTTGGCCGCTGCCATCATCTCCAGCAATTCACCGATCAGGAATAAAAACACCACAACCGAGGCTTCGGCGGCTTCGTCAATCACAATCGCGCCAATCACGGCGATCGTGACCAGCATTTCGATGGTAAACGGCTGCCCCAGAATCGCAGAGGCAAAAGCCTTGCGCGCCAATGGAACCAGCGCCAGCAGCGCCCCCGCCGCAAATACATAGCCCGCATATTCAGGCATAAGGAAAGAAAGCACCGTGGCGAGCGCAAGGATGGCCCCCGCCGCAATCACCAGCCGCCCCTTGCCGGTTTGCCACCAGCTTTTCGGAGCCTCGGGGGCTGCATTTTCCCGCACCTTATAGCCCAGCTTCTGGATCACCTGTTTCACGCTGGCGGCATTGCCGCCCTTGCCAATATCCAGCTTCAGCTTTTGGTTGGTGTAGTTCAGCGATACATTCTCCACCCCCGGCAGGGCGCATACCGCCCCCTCGATTTTGCTGGTGCAGCTCGGGCAATCCATGCCCTCTACTTGAAGTGTTAGTTGTTCGGCCATTTGTGGCTCCTGCTTATATAGAATTTGATTCGGGCCATTATGGAATCTCATGCCGCTAGAGCTTCAAGAAGTTTTTTTGCGGGTAGGGCGGGAAGCGCTTGACGCCCCCGCCCGCGCGCCCTAAAACGCGCCTACGTCGGAAGTTTACTTCTGGCAATTTGTAAATGTGCGGTTGTAGCTCAGTTGGTTAGAGTGCCGGCCTGTCACGCCGGAGGCCGCGGGTTCGAGTCCCGTCAACCGCGCCATTTACAAAACAAAGATTGCGCGGTTGTAGCTCAGTTGGTTAGAGTGCCGGCCTGTCACGCCGGAGGCCGCGGGTTCGAGTCCCGTCAACCGCGCCAGTCTCCTTTATATCTCACGGCAAGTTCGCTTTGCTCACGCCTACCATTGGGGCGGCAAACGGTTGCCGACGCGCGGTCGCGCGTTTGGGTGCTTTGCCGACGCGTTGTGATTTGCCGCTTTCCATATGTGTTTGGGCGGTTTTACCCGTGCAAAATATTACGCCGCGTGGCTTGATGCCTTTGGCATTACTGCTTACGGTTTTGCTTTAGCTGACAGGAGCGGGTTTTGCAGGCAGATTTCATCATCATTGGTTCTGGCTCGGCCGGGGCGACGCTGGCCTATCGGCTGTCTGAATCCGGCAAGCACTCGGTGCTGGTGCTGGAGGCGGGCGGGTCTGATTTTGGACCGTTTATCCAGATGCCCGCCGCGCTTTCCTATCCGATGAATATGAAGCGCTATGATTGGGGGTTTAACACCCAGCCCGAGCCGCATCTGGGTGGCCGCTCGCTGGTGACCCCGCGCGGCAAGGTGGTGGGCGGTTCTTCCAGCATCAACGGCATGGTATTTGTGCGCGGTAATGCCGAGGATTATAACCATTGGGAGGCGCAAGGGGCCACCGGTTGGGATTATAAAGGTGTGCTGCCCTATTTCAAGCGCATGGAGCATTGGCACGGCGGGCAGAGCGAATTTCGCGGCGATAGCGGCCCGCTGCACGTAACCCGTGGCCCGATGAGCAACCCGTTGCACAGGGCCTTCCTAGAGGCGGGGCAGCAGGCGGGCTTTCCCTATACCGAGGATTATAACGGCGAGGTTCAAGAGGGCTTTGGCCCGATGGAGATGACGGTCTGGAAGGGGCGGCGCTGGTCCACCGCCAATGCCTATCTCAAGCCCGCGTTGAAGCGGCCAAATTGTGAGCTGCTGCGCTGCTTTGCCCGTAAGGTGGTGATCAAGGATGGCCGCGCTGTGGGGGTGGAGATCGAGCGCGGCGGCAAGGTCGAGCTGGTGCGGGCCAACCGCGAGGTGATCGTTTCGGCCAGCTCGATCAACACCCCCAAGATTTTGATGCTTTCGGGCATTGGGCCAGCGGCGCATCTGGCGGAGCATGGCATCGAGGTGGTCGCGGATCGCGCTGGCGTTGGGCAAAACCTGCAAGACCATCTGGAGCTTTATATCCAGCAGGCCTGCCTCCAGCCGATCACGCTATTCAAGCATTGGAATCTGTTTTCCAAGGCCATAATCGGCGCGAAATGGTTGTTGGCCAAGCGCGGGCTTGGCACGTCGAATCAATTCGAGACCGCGGCATTTTTGCGATCGCCTCATGCCAGCTATCCCGATATTCAATATCATTTTATCCCGATCGCCGTGCGCTATGATGGCAAAGCGGCGGCGGAGGGCCATGGTTTTCAGGCCCATGTCGGCCCGATGCGCTCAAATGCACGCGGAGCGGTAACGCTGGCCAGCGCCGATCCGGCTGCCGCGCCGGAAATCCGGTTTAACTATATGAGCGAGGCGCAGGATTGGGCGGATTTCCGGCATTGCATCCGCCTTACGCGCGAAATTTTTGGCCAAGAGGCGTTTACGCCATTTGCGGGCAAGGAAATCCAGCCCGGCAGCGCGTTGCAATCGGACGAGGCGCTGGACGGCTTTATCCGCGAGCATGCCGAGAGCGCGTTTCACCCCTGCGGCACCGCGCGGATTGGCGCGGCGGATGATCCGCTGGCGGTGGTGGATCCATCCTGTCGGGTGATCGGGGTGGAGCGACTTCGGGTGGCGGATAGCTCGATATTTCCGCGCATCCCGAATGGAAACCTGAATGCGCCCAGCATTATGGTGGGCGAAAAACTGGCCGATATTATAGAGCTTCAGGTTTAACCCGAACCGCTATATCCAACAGGTGAGCGAAATTCCCCCGCCACTAAGCCTATTTGGCGCCGAGTTTTTTCAAAATGATGGTCATCAGGCAAAAACGGGTCAAGCCGGATTGAAACAGATTGGCACCCACAAAAATCAGCATCCATGTCCAGCCGAATTTGGTTACGTCAAATTGGCCGTTCATATGGCCAAGCGCAAGGCTTACAAGAATAAATGCGCCAGCGATGGTCATGGTGAGGCGTTGTGCGGTCATGGTTGGATCTCCTGTTGATGAATATGGGCTATATATCTGTGGAAATACGCATTGGCCATGCGCCTATTCCGCACAGATATTTTTCAGGGTATCATAGGCCTCGAATTCAAACGCCGACAGGGCGGCGGGTGGCAGGGGCAGGCCGATGCCGTTTTCCTTGGCCAGCCGCTGCAAAGCCGCCGGAGATATTCCGATTTCCACCAGATAATCGCGGGCGCGGATATAGCTTTCGCCACGATCCCCGAGCGGCGCGATTTCGGGCAGGTTGGCGGGAAACCGGCCCGAGATAATATAGCGTAGCGCGCCGACGGGACCGAGGGCTTTGATAATATCGGCTTGCGGGATTTGCTCCATGGTTTCGGCCCATCCCAGCGTAACCAGCGCCACCAATTGCTCAAGGCTGCTATCTTCCACCGCGCTGCGGGACAGGATAACGCTGCCATCGGGCAGGGCCTGCATCGGGGTAGAAAGATCATTGAAAACCATCAGCGTAGAGGCCGGCTCGGGCAGCAGGGCATTGGAAAAGGCCGAGAGGGCGCGCCGGCCTTGCCAGCCCAGGCATTCCTCCCCCTGATCTTCCCGTATCCGGTCTCGAAGCCGCTCGGAAAGCTCGCCCAGCCTTGAAGGCGGGGTGAGGGTGTTGGCCGTGGAATAGATCAAGGGCGGCGATTGGCCAAGCAGGGCAAGAACCACCCCGATGCCAAGCCCGCGCCAGATCCAGCGGCGCTTGGAGGGCGGGCGAGCGGGGGCGCTGAGCTGCGAGGTAATGGCGCTGATGGCGCGCACCATGTCCGGGTCCTCGATCTCCAGAATTTCCTGCGCGTCAGGGTCGGCGGAATAGATCACTGTTTCGCCGCGCGTGCTTATCCGCTTGGTGGCCAATAGGGACCAATGCGCCAGCGGCACATCTTTCAGCGAGGTGATTTGCAGGGTTTCATCGCCAAAAGACACGATCACCTCGCGCCCCTCTTGCCGTCCGGCTTCAAACCACCAGCCGATGGCTTCCAGCCGGACATACTTGTCTATTGCGGTCATAAAATCCCTTTAATCCGGCAGTGCATAGCCTTGGTCTTTGAGCTGTTGGCGCAGCTCCAGCTTGGAAATCTTGCCGGTTGCGGTATGGGGCAGAGCCTCGACCAGAAAGATGTCATCCGGTAATTGCCATTTTGCAAAGCGCTTTTCAAGCAAAGACATGATTTCGGCGGTATCTGGTGTATTTCCGGCCTTGGCCACAATCGCCAGCACTGGCCGCTCGCCCCATTTTTTATGGGGCACTGCGACCGCCGCCGCTTCGGCCACGCCGGCATGGGCAATGGCGCAGTTTTCCAGTTCGATCGAGGAAATCCACTCGCCACCGGATTTGATCACATCTTTCGAGCGGTCGGTAATTCGCACATAACCATTGGCATCGATCACCGCCACATCGCCGGTATCAAACCAGCCATGGGCCTCCACCGCGTCACTATCGGCCTTCAGGTAGCGCTGCACCACCGCCGCGCCGCGCGCCATCAGGCGGCCTTGGGTGATGCCGTCCCATGGCAGGCTTTCGCCCAGATCGCTCATGATTTCAATATCCACCGAATAGGGCGGATGGCCAACGGTCTCTTGTATGCTTAAGCGCTCGGCGGGCGATAGCGCATTCACCTCAGGCTTAAACGAGCATACCGTGCCAAGCGGCGACATTTCGGTCATGCCCCAGGCGTGTAGCACTTGCACATCGTAATCATCCTGAAAGGTTTCGATCACGGCGCGCGGGCAGCTTGCGCCGCCGATCAGCACCCGCTTCAGGGTGGAGAATTTTAGATCATTGGACTTAAGGTGGTCCAGCATGCCCAGCCAAATCGTCGGCACGGCGGCGGTAAAGG
>WFUK01000355.1 GCA_015485015.1 Paracoccaceae bacterium
GTTTATGATCGTAATGATCGCGCGGGCGGCTTGCTTACCTATGGCATTCCGGGGTTCAAGCTGGAAAAAGATGTGGTGATGCGGCGGGTGAAGCGGCTGGAGGATGGTGGCGTCAAAATCGTCACGAATTGCAATATCGGCGAGGATATCCGCTTTGCCGAGCTGCGCGAAAAGCATGACGCGGTGCTGATTGCCACGGGCGTTTATAACAAGCGTGGCCTCA
This sequence comes from Paracoccaceae bacterium, assembly GCA_015485015.1. Lineage (GTDB taxonomy): Bacteria > Pseudomonadota > Alphaproteobacteria > Rhodobacterales > Rhodobacteraceae > UBA3077. The sequence goes on from WFUK01000355.1 coordinate 224, forward strand.
AGGCTCCCGGCGCTGGGCTATCTGGAATTGTGCAGGCGCTTGATTATCTGACCACCTCGAATCACCTGAATTTCGGTGATCCGGTGGAGGCCAAAACGCTGGATGCCAAGGGCAAAAAGGTGGTGGTGATCGGTGGCGGTGATACCGCGATGGATTGTGTTCGCACCGCCATTCGCCAAGGGGCTTCGAGCGTAAAATGTCTTTATCGCCGGGACCGCAAAAATATGCCCGGCTCGATGCGCGAAACCCAGAATGCCGAGGAAGAAGGCGTGGATTTCAACTGGCTGCGCGCCCCCAAGGCCTTTGCCGGCGAGGGGCATGTATCCGGCGTGCGCGTTGCCAAAATGCGCCTTGGTGCGCCTGATGCTTCGGGCCGCCGCGCTCCGGAGGAGATCGAGGGCGCGGATTATACCGAAGCCGCTGATCTGGTGATCCTTGCGCTGGGTTTCACACCGGAAAACCTGCCGGAAATGTGGGACACACCGGAGCTGGAAACCACCAATTGGGGCACAGTTACGGCCCGGCACGAGACCCACGCCACCAGCTTGGACGGCGTTTATGCGGTCGGGGATATCGTGCGCGGGGCTAGCCTTGTGGTGTGGGCCATCAAGGACGGGCGCGACGCGGCAGATGCCATGGCGGACTACCTGAAAGCCCAAGCGCAGGTGGCGGCTGAATGAGCGATCGCACCGGACATTGCCTTTGCGGGGCCGTGCATTTTAACGCGCGCGGAATGGGGGATACATTTTCCATCTGCTACTGCGACATGTGCCAGCGCTGGGGTGGCGGGCCGTATCGCGGCGTATCCGTGCCAAGCGAAAAGCTTGAGATCACAGGGCGGGAAAACATCGCCACAATACAGATATCCAGCTTTGCCGAGCGGGCTTTTTGCCGCAACTGCGGCTCGGGCATCTGGTGGCGGATGGTTGCGGGGCCTTATGTCGGCAAAACCAGCATCCCGATTGGCTTGCTTGATGACCGCAGCGGCTTAACGCTAAGCTATGAAATGTTTACTGATTATAAGGACAGCACCACCGAAGTGCCGAGTGGCACCAAACAAATGACCAAAGCAGAAGTCGAGGCCATTATTGCGAGCTTTGAACCGGGGTCAGACGCATGACCACCCCCACCGTGCTTAGCCAAGATGACGAGCTGCTGATCAAGTGGCTCCCCGGCACCAGCCGCCATTTAGTGCTGGCCTTTACCGGCATCCGGCACCAGTTGGGCGGGCTGCCGATGGATGAGTTCATTGGCACAGCATCCGATAACGCCAGTAATCATGTGCTATTTATCAGCGACCTAAAGCGTTCATGGTATTCCAGCGCGCGATTGATGGACAAGATTGTGGAGGCCGTAACGGGCTTTATTGCCAAGCACAATATTGCAAATACCGTCGCCATTGGTAACTCTATGGGCGGCTACGGTGCCATTCTGTTTGCCGAGCTTTTACCGGTGAGCAAGGTTGTTGCCTTTGTGCCACAGGTTTCCATGCATCCGGATGTGCTGTTAGAAACCCGCTGGATCAAACATCGCCCGTATTTCGGAGCGGAACTTCCGCCCTCACTGGCACCGGTAATCGCGCGAAGCAAGGCATATTTTTTCCTTTTTTTCGGTGTTAATAGCGAGGCCGATGCGGCCCATGCCGCCTTGCTGTCCAAGCAGCCGCGCCTAAGCCTGTTTATGCTGCAAAATTGTGGTCATGATGTCGGAGCTTTTCTCAAAAATGCAGGGCTGTTAACGCCCGTATTTGCCGATATTTTTAACGCTAACGGCATCGGCCTACCCCGTATTTTGAAAGGGCATGTATAACATGGCAAACCTGAGCAAAAGAATTGGCCATTGCCTGTGCGGCGCGGTGGCGTTCGATGGGAAAATCGCAACCCCGAATTTGGCACCTACCACATGCCCATCGGGCTACAGGATGACACCGGTGGTTTGAAAATGATTAGAGAAATTTTCACCGATGAAAAAGCCGAAGTGGTCAAATTTTCTGGTGAACGCAACACAATGACAGGCGAAGAAGTGCTCGCCAAGTATGCCTCGAAGGAGTGAACTATGACAAAAATTGACCAAAACTGGGTGGCAGAGCAAGAGGCCCGTCGGGCCGAGCTGAACGACAAAGGCATGTATCGCGAGGCCGAGGAGCACGCCGCATGCGGGGTTGGATTGGTCGCATCATC
>WFUK01000356.1 GCA_015485015.1 Paracoccaceae bacterium
ATTCATCCCCCTCCCGCACACAGGACATCGAGATATTGGTGGCGTCCGAGCTGGCTTCATCCGGCTCCGTCATCAAATAGGCCGAGCGAATTTCTCCGTGCAGCAAAGGGGTTAGCCAGCGTTCTTTATGTGCTGCGCTTCCATAACGCTCCAGCACCTCCATATTTCCGGTATCCGGCGCCGAGCAATTAAACACCTCCGCCCCGAGCGGGGTTTTTCCCATTTCCTCGGCCAGATAAGCGTATTCCACCGTGCTAAGCCCATAACCCTTATCGCTATCGGTGAGCCAGAAATTCCACAGATCACGGCGGCGCGCTTCGGCCTTCAGCCCCTCCAGAATTTCGGTCATGCGCGGGGTATATTGAAAACGATCCCCGCCTTTGCCCACCTCGCCGCGATATTCCGCCTCCAGCGGTGCAATTTCGCCCGCCACCATTTCTTGCACAGCCTTGATCAGCGGTGCTACTTTTTCGCTAATGCCTAAATCCATCTTTGCCTCCTGAACGCTCGTTCACATAATGGCCGGATTTTCCGGCATGGCAATCACAATCGCATTGACGTGGCTAAGGTAGCGCGCTAAATCAGCCCCATTGCGGGTGTAGCTCAGTTGGTAGAGCATCAGCTTCCCAAGCTGAATGTCGAGGGTTCGAGCCCCTTCGCCCGCTCCATTTTTCTTAGAAAGTGGCAAAGATATGACCCAGAAAACCGCAATTGTAACCGGCGCAGCGCGGGGCATTGGCTTGGCCACCACCAAGCTGTTTTTAGCCCAAGGGCGCAAGGTGGCGATGGTGGATCGTGATGCCGATGAACTCTCCCGCGCAGCCGAAGGCCTGCAAAATGTGGTGCCGCTGGTTTTTGATATTTCGGATCCCGAAGCGGTGGCGCAGATGGCTACCAAAGCCGAGGCCAGCCTTGGGCGGGTGGATGCGCTGGTCAATAATGCCGGTGTTGCCGATTTCGGCCCGATCGAGGCCACGGATTTTCAGCGCTGGCGCAGGGTTATGGCCACCAATCTGGACGGGGTTTTCCTGTGTTCACAGGCGCTTACCCCTGCCCTGAAGCGCGCCAAGGGCTGCATCGTAAATATCGCCAGCATTTCGGGCCTGCGCGCCTCGACCCTGCGGGTGGCTTACGGCACCTCCAAAGCGGGGGTTATTCACCTCACGCAGCAATACGCCGCCGAGCTTGGCGAATATGGTATTCGGGTGAATTGCGTGGCCCCGGGGCCGGTGCGCACCAAGCTCGCAATGGCGGTGCATACACCCGATATCATTGCAGCCTACCACGATGCCATCCCGCTAAACCGCTATGGCTCGGAGGATGAAATCGCCTCGGTTATCGGCTTTCTCTGCTCGGAGGCGGCCAGCTATGTAACCGGTCAGCTCATCGCTGCCGATGGCGGCTTTGAAAGCACGGGCATTGGCCTGCCCTCGCTGCGCCGCTAGGCCTGTGCCTGAATTTCCTGCAAGGTCACGCCGTAACCACCCGCCGCCACATAGTCCTTCTCGGCCTGGGTAGACATCCGCCCGAGCGCCTTATTCCGATAGGGAAAGCGCCCGAATTTGCGGATCACTTCGCGATGGGCGCGCGGATGCAAAAACCGCGCTTCGCCAGACATATTCTGCTTATACATCCGCATGCAGGTATCCTGATCCGCCAGCACTTCGGAATGCATCAGAGGCAGATAGAAAAACTGCCGCATAGGTTCCTCGATCTTCAGATCCTGCCCGGCAAAAATCGCCCGCTTGGCAATGCAGCGCGCCTTGCTATCGGTGGCAAAGCTATCGCCCGAACCCCGAAACATATTGCGCGGAAACTGGTCAATCGCGATCAGCATGGCCAGCGCGCCCTTGGGCTTGCAGGGCCAGCTATCATATTCCCCCGCACGCACATCGTGCCAGAAATCGAGGTATCGATCGCGGATTTTCTGATCCAGCGCCGGATCGACCATATACCAGCCCGCAGGGCCGACCTCGTCTTGCCAAAACTCGATAATTTCATCTGGTGTAATGGTCATCGGCCTGTTCCCCAAAATTGTGCCTAAATCTAGCTAAACGACTAAATATTGATTCGGGCAAGGGGTAATTTAGGCCGCATCCTCTTCCTCCTCGGCTTCGGCCGCCTCGATGGCAACTTCCTGCGCAACTTCGGCGGCAATCGGGGTGGATTGCGGCATAACGGGGGTATAGCTCATGGTGTCTTCAATCGGGATCGCCTCGCGGCGGGTCATCCGAAATGCGCCATAAATGGCGATGCTGCCCATCAGCAGGATCAGCGCATAATAATAGCTGAAAGCCCCAAAGCGCGCCATGGCCATCCCGACCAGAACCGGCGTGCCTGCCGCGCCGATGCCATTCAGAAAAACCAGCGCACCGGAGGCATTGGCCATGTCTTCAGGCTCCAGATAATCATTGGTATGGGCGATCAGCAACGAATAAAGCGGCCCACCGGTGGAGCCAATCACGAAGCCAAGCGACAGCAGCATATAAAACGAATCCGCAAAGGGCAGCGCAATGGCAATGCCGATCGCGGCAAAGCCGGTCACGATCACAATCAGCAAGCGCCTGTCCATCCGGTCCGACATCCAGCCGATCGGATATTGCATCACCACCGCCCCCAGATAGCTGACCCCGACCAGCAGCGATATTTCGGAGGTCGCAAGGCCAAGCTCTGTGGCAAAAACCGCCGTCATGCCAAAAAGCACCGAAAGCACACCCCCAAGGATAAACGCCCCCATCGCACCCAGCGGCGAGGTGCGAAACAGGCGTTTCAGGGTCATGGGCTTGGAGGCATGAAAGGCCGGTGCAGGCGAAACCGATAGCAGGATCGGGGCAAAAGACACCGAAACGAGGATCGAAATCACGGCAAATAGCACAAAGCCCGAAGGGTCGGCGGTGAGGATCAAAAACTGCGCCAGCACCAGCCCGAGCATCTGGATAATCATATAGGCCGAAAGCGCCTGCCCACGGGTTTCATTGGTGGCCGCATCATTGAGCCAGCTTTCCGCCACCACATAAACTCCGGAAAACCCAAAGCCAACGACCAGCCGCAGCACCGCCCAGATATAAGGGTCCGGTGCCATCGCATAGCCAATAAACGCCGCCGAAACCAAGGACGCCAAAGCCGCAAACACCCGCACATGCCCGACCCGCCGGATCAAGCGCGGCGCCAGCTTGGACCCCAGCAAAAACCCGACATAATAGGCGGTCATCACATAAGACATCGTGGTCGGGCCAAAGCCTTCAAGCGCCCCGCGCACAGAAAGCAGCGTGCCTTGGGTGCCATTGCCGAGCATCAGCAAAAACATCCCCAATAACAGCGCCCACGAGTTTTTCAGAATATAGATCATAATGCCGCCTTTCCCGCCCTCTGTGAAGATCGCGCATCAGGTTGTCCTGCACAATTGCGACCGACCCAGGTCGTTTTTTCACCAAAGCTGCGGGTTTTTCACCGCCAAGCGATAGCGAGGCCACCGCCGCCGGCAGCCGGTTTTTAGCTTTGCTAAAAACGTGCCTTTGCCGAGCGGGGCTTCAGCCCCCCGAGGCAAAGGCAAACCGGCTTCATTCAACCGCAGCCGGAAATAGCAGCGAAGCATCCCCATAGGAGAAAAACCGGTATTTCTGCTTCAACGCATGGGCATATATCGCTTGCGCCTGTTCCATGCCCACCAGCGCGGCCACCAGCATTAAAAGCGTAGATTTTGGCAGGTGGAAATTCGTCATCAGCGCCGAGGTCACCTTGAATTCAAAACCGGGCGTTATAAAGATATCGGTATCGCCGGACCACGGCGCGATCTCGCCCGTGGCCATCGCCGCCGTTTCGATAATCCGCAAGGCCGTGGTGCCAACCGGAATGACCCTGCCACCGTTTTTCAGGGTTTCCGCGATGGCCTGCGCGGCGTCTTCATTGACCTCGCCCCATTCGGAATGCATTTTATGCTCGGAAATATCTTCGG
>WFUK01000357.1 GCA_015485015.1 Paracoccaceae bacterium
CTGGTATTCATTCCGGTGATCGGCGAATATGTGATCCCCGCGCTCCTGGGCGGGCCGGACACCCTGATGATCGGCAGCGTGCTGTGGGATGAATATTTCAAAAACCGCGATTGGCCGGTGGCTTCGGCTGTGGCGATGGTGATGCTGGTGATTATGCTGATCCCGATCATGATCCTGCGCCGCGCCCAAAGCAAAGGGGCCGAGATATGAAGCTGCGTTTTACCCCTGTCATGGCCCTGTTCGGCTTTGCTTTCCTTTATGGTCCGATCGTTTCGCTGGTGATTTTCAGCTTTAATAAATCCAAGCTGGTAACGGTGTGGGGCGGCTGGTCTACCAAATGGTATGGTGAGCTTTTTGCCAATGAGCAGATAATAGATGCCGCGCTGTTGAGCCTGAAAATCGCGGCGATCAGCGCCAGCATGGCCACGGTGCTGGGCACGATGATGGCGATGGTGCTGGTGCGCTTTAAACGGGTGCGCGGCAAGGGGCTGATGGGGGGCATGGTGACCGGCCCTTTGGTGATGCCGGATGTGATTATCGGGTTGTCTCTGCTTTTGCTATTCGTGGCAATGCAGGCGCTGTTTGGCTGGCCTGCGGGGCGGGGGTTTACCACCATTTTGATCGCCCATATCACCTTTGGCATGGCGTTTGTAACCGTGGTGGTGCAATCGCGGCTATCCGATATGGATGATAGCATCGAGGAATCCGCGCTGGATCTCGGGGCCTCTCCCACCCGCGTTTTCTTTGATATCACCCTGCCCATGATCACCCCCGCGCTGATCTCGGGCTGGCTGCTGGCCTTCACCCTCAGCCTTGATGATCTGGTGATTTCGAGCTTCGTTTCCGGCCCCGGTGCCACCACCCTGCCGATGGTGATTTTCTCTAAGGTCCGCCTCGGGGTCTCGCCGGATATTAACGCCTTGGCCAGCCTGATTGTGCTGGTGGTTAGCGTTGGCATTATCATTTCAGCCTTGCTCATGAGGAAAAAACCATGACCGGAGATCAGGCTTTCAGGGCCAAAGGCAATAACGAGCGCTGGCCCGAGATGACCTACGGCGGCGCGCTTTCCTTCCTGCGGCGGCGCTATTCGCGCGAGCTTGCGGGGGTGGATGTGGTGGTTTCGGGCATTCCCTATGATAGCGCCGTCACCTATCGCTCCGGCTGCCGCCTTGGCCCGCGCGCCATCCGCGAGGCCTCGGTGCAGCTGGCCGAGCTAAAGGCGTTTCCCTTTGGTTTTGACCCGTTTGAAACCCTCGCGGTGATCGATTATGGCGATTGCATGATCAACCCGCATGATGCCGCTTCTGTGCCCGCCACAATCGAGGCCCATGCCGCGCATATTCTGGCTTCGGGAGCCAGGATGCTCAGCTTTGGCGGCGATCATTTTGTGGCTTATCCGCTGCTGAAAGCCCATGCCGCCAAGCATGGCCCTGTGGCGCTGATCCAGTTTGACGCCCATTGCGATACATGGGAGGACCATGGCGGCATTGATCACGGCACCATGTTTGGCCGCGCTGCTGCCGAGGGGGTTATCGATGTTTCCCGCTCGACCCAGATCGGGCTGCGCACCTATAATGATAGTGATCACGGCTTTGAAATCCTGACCGCGCCTTGGGTGCATCGGCATGGCATCGAGGCCGCGCTTGAGGTAATCACCAAGCGCGCCGGTGATGCGCCGGTCTATATTTCCTTTGATGTGGACGGGCTGGACCCTGCCTTTGCCCCCGGCACCGGCACGCCGGTCATGGGCGGGCTGGCTAGCTGGCAGGCGCTGGAGCTGATCCGAGGGCTGGGCGGGCTTAATCTGGTCGGCATGGATGTGGTCGAGGTCTCGCCGCCTTATGATCACGCCGAGATCACGGCCTTGGCCGCCGCCACCGTTGCCCATGATTTCCTGTGTTTACTCGCCGCCAAAAAGGGCGCAAAATCAAATCCTGTTGGACGATTATAGAGGTTCCCATGTCACTCCCCAAATCCATGGCTTATGTTGCCAAAATGCCCGATACCGTGGCCGAATGGCTGGAAGGCAGGCGGGTGGAGGAGATCGAATGCGTGATTGCCGATATGGCTGGCGTATCGCGCGGGAAGGCGATGCCGAGCAAGAAATTCAGCCGCGAGGAGCGGGTGTTTTTACCGCAATCGATCTTTTTCCAAACCATCGATGGCCAATATGTCGATATGGAAATCGAAAACCAGTGGACCGAAGCCGATATGCTTTTGGTGCCGGATTATAGCACCGCCACCGCTGCCCCGTGGGCGGGGGACGTAACGCTGCAAGTGATCCATGATGTGCTGAACATGGACGGCACGCCGGTGGAGGTGGTGCCGCGCAACGTGCTAAAACGGGTATTGGGACTATATAAAGCCGAAGGCTGGACGCCGGTTGTGGCTCCCGAGATCGAATTTTACCTCACCAAACCCAACCTCAACCCTAATCATCCGGTCGAGCCGCCAATGGCGCGCACCGGCCGCCGCGTGGCGTCGCGGCAAGCCTATTCGATGGTGGCGGTGGATGATTATGGCAAGGTGATTGACGATATCTACGATTTTGCCGAGGCGCAGGGCTATGAGATCGACACCATCATTCAGGAAGGCGGCGCGGGGCAGATCGAGATTAACCTTGTGCATGGCGATCCGCTGAAGCTGGCCGATCAGGTGTTTTATTTCAAGCGCATGATCCGCGAAGCGGCATTCAGGAATGATTGCTATGCCACCTTCATGGCCAAGCCGATGCAGGACGAGCCGGGCAGCGCCATGCATATCCACCATTCTGTGCTGGGAAAGGATAGCAAAAACATCTTTAATTCAGCCGATGACCAGCCCACGGATTTATTTTACAGCTTCCTCGCCGGCCTGCAAAAATACGTGCCCAATGCGATCGCGCTTTTTGCGCCTTATGTGAATTCCTATCGCCGCTATGTGGCCTCTGGCTCGGCCCCGATCAATCTGGAATGGGGCGAGGATAATCGCACCACCGGCATTCGCGTGCCGCTTTCCGGCCCCGAGGCGCGGCGGGTGGAAAACCGGGTGGTCGGGATGGATTGCAACCCCTACCTCGGCATTGCCGCCTCGCTGGCTTGTGGTTATCTGGGCATGAAACAGGGGCTTAAGCCGCGCAGCCAGATGCAGGGCGAGGCTTATGATGCCGATCACGGCTTGCCGCGCTCGCTGCTCGGGGGCTTGGATGCATTCGAGCGCGCGCCCGAGCTGCGGGAGGTGTTGGGGGCCGGATTTAGCGATGTTTATTCCGCGCTCAAGCGCCATGAGGCCGAGGCGTTTTTGCAGGTGATCAGCCCGTGGGAGCGCGAGCATTTGTTGTTGAACGTGTAGGGTGGGATTGCAAAGCCCACAGAAAGGCACTGATGATGGATCTGCTTTATGCCAATGACAAGCTCGGCCAATATCCCGAATCCTATTGGGCCAGTGTGGCTAATCCCCTAGCGCCGTTTCCTGCGCTCAAGGGCGAGGTGATGGCTGATATTTGCGTGGTGGGGGCCGGGTTTACCGGACTTTCCAGCGCGTTGCATCTGGCCGAGGCCGGCTATTCCGTGGTGCTGCTGGAGGCGCAGCGGGTGGGCTTTGGCGCTTCGGGGCGCAATGGCGGGCAGGTTGGCTCTGGTCAGCGGGTGGAGCAGGATGATCTGGAAAAGATGGTCGGCGAAGACAAGGCCCGCGCGCTCTGGGGCCTGGGCGAGGCCAGCAAGGATTGTGTGCGCGGGCTGATTAAAAAACACGGGATCGAGTGCGATTGGCGCGACGGTATTATCCATGCCGAGCTAAAGCCAAAGCACCTGCAGCACGGGCAAGCTTACGCCGATATGCTGCAAACCCGCTATGGCTATGATGCGATTTCGGTGCTGGATGGTGATGCCATTCGCGCCCATATCGGCACTAAAGCCTATTGCGGCGGCACGCTCGATAGGGGCGCGGGGCATTTGAACCCGCAAAAATACGTGCTTGGGCTGGCGCGGGCGGCGCAAAAAGCTGGCGTGCAGATATATGAGCAAAGCAAGGCGCTCGGGTTTTCCGAAGGGGCAAAGCCCGAAGTGACCACCGCCGAGGGGCTGGTGCGGGCCGAATTTCTGGTGCTGGCGGGCAATGGTTATATGGGGGGCTTGTCCAAAAAGGTGGCGCGCCGGGTGATGCCGATCAATAATTTTATCGTCGCGACAGAGCCTTTGGGCGAAGATATCGCCAAGAGCCTGATCGCAGAAGATATGGCGGTGGCGGATAGCAAATTTGTGGTGAATTATTTCAAGCGCTCGGCGGATCATCGCATGGTATTTGGGGGGGGGGAGAGCTATGGCTATAAG
>WFUK01000358.1 GCA_015485015.1 Paracoccaceae bacterium
CAAAGTTCGGGCGCCGGCGGCCAGCGCCAGGGCAGCGCCGAGCAGCAGGAATTGCAAGACGGGCTGGAGCAGCAACAGGAGCTTTCGGACGAGGCTTTCCAGCAGCTTCAAGAGCAATTCGGCGAGCAAGGCAATGGCCGCGAAGACGGGCAGGGCGAGGGCGAATCCCTCGCGGATCGCCAAGAGCAGTTGCGGGAATTTATCGATCAAATGCAAGCCGATGGCTCGGGCGGAGAGGCTTTGGACGAGGCCGAGCGCAATATGGGCGCGGCGCGGGATCGGTTGCGCGAGGGCGATTTCTCGGGGGCTTTTGACGAGCAGGCGCAAGCGATGGAAAACATGCGCCAGAGCCTGCGGGATATGGAAAACCGCAATCAGGACGGGCAATCCGGCTCCCAAGGTGAAACAACTGCCGAGCGCGATCAATATGACCCCCTTGGCCGCCCGATCGGCAATCGCGGCCGTGCTGACGGGGATACCGCTGTGCCGGAGCAAAACGCCTCGGATCGGGCGCGGGAATTGCTGGACGAAATCCGTCGCCGCTCGGGGGAAAGCCAGCGGCCGACCGAAGAACTGGACTATCTGAACCGTCTGCTAGATCGTTTTTAATGCGCAATATGCCCCGTCCGGTTTTGCGCGGCCATCTGGCGATGCTGCTGTTTTCCATGCTGGTGGCGGGGTCGTTTTCACTGGGTGCGCGGGTGGCCAATTCGATTGATCCAGCGGCGCTGAATGCCATGCGGTTTTTGCTGGCTGCCATCATTATCGGCGCGCTGGTCGGGCTTGGCCCCGGGGTGAAGCGGCAAGATTTGCGGGCGCCGTGGCGCTATTTGCTGCTGGGCGGGCTGTTTGCGCTCTATTTTGTGATGATGTTTGAGGGGTTGAAAACCGCCGAGCCGGTTTCGGCCAGTGCGGTATTTACCCTGGCTCCACTGCTTTCGGCGGGGTTTGGCTGGCTGATCTTGCGCCAGATCACCACGCCCCGCATGGCGGCTGCGCTGGCGCTGGCAGCAGGCGGGGCGATCTGGGTGATATTTCGGGGCGATATCGCGGCGATTTTGGCTTTTGAAATCGGGCGCGGCGAGATGATATTCTTTGTCGGCGTGATGGCGCATGCGCTTTATACGCCCTTGATCAAGCGCCTAAATCGCGGAGAAAAGCCGCTGGTTTTTACGCTGGGCATGCTGGTGGCGGGGTTTCTCATCCTTGGTCTTTATGGCGCGCCCGCTCTGCTCAATACCGATTTTTCAAGCCTGCCGCCGCTGGTCTGGATCACGCTGGGTTATATTACGGTTTTTGCCTCGGCGGTTACGTTTTTCTTGCTGCAATATGCGGCGCTGCACCTAAAAGCCGCCAAGGTGATGGCCTATACCTATCTGGTGCCGACATGGGTGATCGCTTGGGAGGTGGCGCTGGGCGGTGCGATGGTTGCGCCCACGGTGCTATTGGGCATCGGGGCGGTGATTGTGGCGCTTTGGATGCTTTTGGCGGAGTAGGGTTTTGGCGGGGTGAAGCCCCACCCCAAGGCTGGATGGCTCCTATTCGATCAGGCCGATTTTGCGGCGGATATCCTCGTCGCGCAGCAAGACCTCCTCGCCGCAATAATCCGCCGCCGCCCCTTGCGCCAGCCACGAGATTGCGCGGGCGGGCCATGTGGCGGGGATGTGGATCGATGGGTCCAGTTCGCTTACCGGATTAATCCCCGAGGCTTTGATTTTTACCTGCATATCAGTGGCCACGGTGCCGGGACTTAGGCCAACGACGCAGATATTGCTGCCTTCGGTTTCCAGATGCGCCATGCGGGTCAGCATTGCGGCCCCTGCCTTGGCGGCGCAATAATGGCTCCAGCCTTCCAGCGGTTGATGGGCCGCGCCTGAAGAAATATTAATCACCAGCCCTGCGCCTTGCTTTTCCATAATCGGCAGGGCGGCATGCAGGCCATAATATACCGCGTTCAGGTTGGTTTCCATGGTTTTGGCCCATTTCGCCGGATCGCTATCGGTGATCTTGGCAATCGGATCAATCACCCCCGCATTTTGCACCAGAATATCAACGCTGCCAAAGACCTCCATGCAGCGGCGCACCACGGTTTCCACCCCGAGATAGCGCGCCATATCAGAGGCCAGCACCGCTGCCTTGCCGCCATCGGCAATGATTTTATCGCGAATGGCCTCGATCGGCTCGCGCGAGCGCGCGGTCAAAAATACATTGGCGCCGAGCTTGGCAAGCTCATAGGTAGTGGCCTCGCCAATACCTCGGCTGGCGCCGGTAATGATGGCGGTTTTTCCGGTAAGGGGCATGATATCTCCTGATTTTTGCCAAAGGTGCCGCAAGGGGCGGATTGGCGCAAGCAAAAACTGGCGCGCAGCAGGGCTTGTATGCTCGGGGCTGGGGGATTAGGTTTTTGCAAAGCAAATTGAAGGAGCGCCGGATGGCCGATTTGGAAAAACTTGCCCAACAAATGCTGGCCGCCGCCACGTGCGCGGGCGCGGGCGCGGCGGATGCGATTGTGATCGAGGGCGATAGCCTGTCGATCGAGGTGGCTAATGGCCAGCTTGAACACGCCGAGCGGGCCGAGGGGATTGATCTTGGCTTGCGGGTGCTGCTGGGGCAACGCTCGGCCGTGGTTTCGGTTTCGGATGCCAGCGAGGCGACGATTGCGGAAATGGCCGCGCGCGCGGTGGCGATGGCCAAGGCTGCGCCGGAGGATCCGCATATCGGGCTGGCCACGGCGGATCAGCTCACGGA
>WFUK01000359.1 GCA_015485015.1 Paracoccaceae bacterium
TCACAAAGGTGGTATCCGGCATTCTGCGGGCAATTTCCGCCACGATTTTGGGGTTTTTCTGGCTGTCAAACCGGCTGGCCCATAGCACCTTGTCGGGCGCTTTTTTCGCCTTTACCCGCGCCGCCAGCCCCTCGATCGGGTATTTCAGCGCGCTGGACTGGCTGGCGGGCAGGGCATAGGTTTTTTCCATCTCGCCCAGATACCAATCATTATCAAACACAAATTGATCCACTACATCCACCAGCTCTGGGATCTCGCGAAAATAGCCGTCATAATGGCCGTCAGGGTGAATATGCGGGCAAAAGGCCGATACAAAAATGCTGCTGCAAGCCGCACGAATGCGCGGCTTGGTTTTGAGGGCGGTCAGGGCGCTATAGCCGATATAGGCATGGATCAAATGCAGGATTTCGGGCTGCAAAACCTCGATCGCGGCGCTCAAAACCTCCATCCGTTCTTCACGGGAAAGATGGGAGTAGGGCTTGTCCATGGTCGCCTCGAACAGGCTGGGCAGATTGAGGATATCAAAATTGCGGGCTGCAAACCGGGCGGTGATATTGGGCTGGTCGGTCAGCACGATCAAGGGGTTCAACCCCAGCTTTTCAGCGGCCAGATATTGCCACATCCCCACCAGCTCCGCGCCACCGGATTCGAGCCATGGCAGCAAAATTACATATCGGTTTTTATCCGGAAACAAGGCCTCCACCGCTTCGCGCATCGGTAAAATACCGATGGATTTCGGCTCGGCCCATTGCAGCTTCTGCGCCAGAATATCGGCCAGTGGTCCAGCACCGGGATGGTCAAACGCATTCAGCGCCACCTGCGCCAAGGCTTGCTGATCCAGCGCCGAGGCGGCCTGCAAGGCGGCTGATTTTTCAATCGTGCCCTTGGCCAGCCATTCATCGCCGCCCAGAATCGCACCGTAAACCCCGCTATCGATCACGCCCTTTTTCCACCACCAGCTTGCATCGTCTTCGCGCCCGCCAAAAAACAACCAGTCAGACCAATATTTCGGCTGTAGCCCCGCTTGCGGTATAATCCGGCCCTCGCCCTTGCCATGCTCCATAAAATGCTGGCCGAGGGCGGTTTCGTCCCAAATGCCCTTGGCCCATAGCTCTGTCAGGTCGGGGTAGGCTTGCCAATAGGCTGAAATTTCGCTGGAATTCATCGCGCTCTCCCATCTAGTTCCGGCATGGTGATGGCCACGGTTGCCTCGCAGGCGCTGGCCAGAATGTCGCCGCCCTTGGCATAATCATATAGCGCCTTGGCCAGCTCCAGCGCGGTTTTGGGCGGGGTGGGGCTGATTTTATGGCGAGAAAGCAGCACCATTGGCGGCCTTTCATGGCTGATCAGCTGGTCATACCAAGACGAAAACACCTTGGAAGCGTCTGAATAGGTGTTCCAACGGCTGCGATAGCTGCCATCTTCCATGATCGATAGCGAGATTTGCGGCGGCACCAGCGAGATATGGGCGTTTTTGTGCAAAAAAGCATGGGCGCGGGCATACCATTCCGGCTCGACCCATGTATTGGCGGTTTGATAGAGGAAATAACGGGTTTTGTTGATGGTAATGGCGCTGAGCGCGACCTCGGCATCGGATTCGATTTTGACATTCAACCGCTGCGCCACCTGATGATGCATCGGCAAGCGGTTGCGCCGCGACAATCGCTTGGCCCCGAGGATGTCCTCCAGATCAAACTGCGCATCGCCATGCACCCTGCGATAGCGATAGCGGGTGACGGCACTATAGGCGGTTTGAAAGCTTTCCGGCAGCGTCGCGAGGCTCCAATCGGTGCTGGCAGCCAGATGCGCAGCCAGCTCTGGCAGGGCCATCACGCGATAAGGCGGCCCCGCATGAGCCTTGGCCAGTGCGGCATTTTTGGCGATATGATTGATCGCGGGCGAGAGCGGATCAAAGCTTGTATCGGTCAAGAGGCTGATTGTCTGCGAGAAATTCTCCAGCAACACCCGATGGAATTCGGTAAACAGCTTGTTAAAAATATCCGAGCCAAGATCGATCAGAATCGCGTCCTGATATTGCACCAAGGGCCGCATCAGGCAGCGGTTGAAATACCAATCCTCGATTTTGAAAAACCGTTCCAGATGGCCAGCGCAGATCACCTTGGCCCCAAAACGCCCCATCAGGCCAAAATCGGACAGCACCAGATCGCCCTCGTCGACAACCAAAACCGGCTGGTGCGACTGGCCATTATAGGCGCTGGCAGCGGCAAGCAGCAGCTCGATGGTTTTATCGGCGGCGCGCAGGTTTTCGGCGCTGGCAAAGATGAAAATCTTGGGCCGCTCATCCATATCCCGCATCATGTATTGGGTGGCGGCGGCGACATTATAATTGAGGTTTGGCAGCTCGGCCCGCAGCGCCCCGTGGGGCATGGCGCGATAATCGGTGATCAGGGATTCAAATTCGCCTTGCAGTTCCACCTCGTGCCAAAACCAGCCGGCGGGCGGGCCATCGCCTTGCACCGGCTCGCCCTTGCGGGTGATGGAATCACAAAAGGCCAGCGGTTTTTCCGGCCGCTCGGCGCGGCGGATTTCGATTTGCAGCAGGCTGTCGGGTTCGAATAATGGCGAGGGACCGTGGATCATGCCGGGGGTTAGCCCGAGGCTGGTGGCGGCGGGCTTTACCCGATAAAAGCAAATGGTATTGGGCAGAAAACTATGCCGGATTTGCTTATGGATGGTATGGCAAGACCATGTCCAGTCCTCGTTACCGATGCCGGTGCGCTTGTTGTTATAGGGCATCGGTATTTCGGCAAAAAGCTTGCGGTTCAGCACGGATTTATTGGAATAATACCATTCGGTGGTTAAAAAAAGCGGGTGAAAGCGGCTATCCCAGGAATCAATCATCTGGCGGATGTTTTGCTCGTTGCCAAAGCGGGCGAAAAGCGCGGTGTGATAAACCGTGCGCTCGTCTATTTCGCCGCGCGCTGCCATTTCGAAAAACTGCAAATACCAGTTGGAGGAAAACAGATCGTCGCCATCGTGCAAAAACACCCAGTCATGCGCCGCCTCGGCAATGCCAAACTCGCGCGAGGCCCCGAGATCGCCGAAGGTGGCGGGGATAATCCGGTCGATCAAATCGCCAAACCCCTCGGCGATTTTTACGGTTTCCGCGTCGGCATTATCGGCGATTATAATCACCTCCAGCTGGTAGCCCGCCTCCACCGCGCGGCGTTTGGCCAGATCGAGACTGCGCAGGGTTGGCACCAAAAGCGCCCCTTCGCGGTGGATATTAATGATGGCGCTGGCGTGCAACAAGGGGCGGGCTTTCTAACAAAAACAACTAGGGTGAATTGAGCAAATATAGCGCGGCGGTGCAATACTATTCGGGCCTATTCGGGGTTTCGCGTCAGAATTGGCGCTTCCAGCCGCAGTTTTGCAGGAATTGATGAAGAAACCACCAGCGTCAGATGCGCGGCGCGCCAAAGCGGTCCCCAGCGCATGGTATAGCTTTGCCCTGCCTTCAGCCGCCGAAGCCCGCGCCCCTCCTTATGGGCCTTTAGCGCAGGCTCGGGATTGGCCTGATGCAGGCTGACCTCGATCTCGCTTTCGGCGCTTTCATTATAGGCCGTGAGGGCGAGGATGGCGCGGGTCATATCGGCATCGGGGTGTAGGGTAAAGGCCTGCGCCTGATGGGTGTCGATCCCGCAAGGCTCGGCTTTGGTCAATATCAGATCCACAGCGCCTTCAAGGCGAAGTTCAAGCGGCAGCGGGCTTAAGAGCGGGTCTTGGCGGCTGCTTTTTGGCTCAATCCCGATGCGGCGCAGACCAGCCTGCCACGGGGCGGCCTCATAGCCCAGCGCGCGGCGGCCGGGCGGGGCGGGCAGGGGGCCGGTTTCGCGGATATAGGGCATCGGGCTTAGCCGCAGCTCTTGACCCGCGCCACCAAGGC
>WFUK01000360.1 GCA_015485015.1 Paracoccaceae bacterium
CATCATGGGACCACAGCGTCAGCGTCACCACCGGCACATCGTCAATGCCCTTGGGCTTGATCAATGGCTGCGAAACCCCGGGGGGGATGCGGTCCAGATTGGACTGGATTTTATCATTCAGTTTTACCAGCGAGGGGCCAAGCTCCTCGCCGACATCAAATTGCACCGTAACCATCGCGCCACCGCGCTCGGAAACGGAATACACATGATCAACGCCGGGAATTTCCGAGAGCATCCGCTCCAGCGGGTCCGTGGCGAGCGAGGCGACCTGATTGGCCGAAGCGCCGGGATAGCCAAAGAAAATATCGACCATCGGCACCGAAATCTGCGGGTCTTCCTGACGGGGGGTGGATACCAGCCCCATAATGCCCAGCCCAAGGCTGGCCAGCAGCAAAAGCGGCGATAGCGGCGAGGAGATAAACCCCTTGGCCAGCGCGCCGGCAAGGCCCAGCTTGGCGGATAATCCGGTTTTTGGCGTGTTGCCCTCGGGTGCGTCGCTCATCTTGTGTCCCTCCCTTGCTATTGCTTAGTTGCCACCGGATACCAATGTGGCAGGGGGGTTGAGAATGACGGTTTCACCGCCGCTGAGGCCTGAAACCACCGATACACGATCAGAGCCGACCGGATAGCCCACGCGCACAACCCGAAGGGAAGGCACGCCGTTTTCCAGCACAAACACCGAGGGCAAAGAGCCGCGCCAAACCAGCGCCGCCGTCGGCACGGCCGCTTGCTCCTGCACCGTGATCGAAAGATCCGGCACCGTTACCTCGACATACATGCCCGGCCCGCCTGCGGTGCCATAGGGCAGATCAAACTTGACCTTGACGGTGTGGCGAAGCGGATCGGCAATCGGGAATATTTGCGCCACACGGGCCTCGACCGGCTCACCGCCGATATCCAGCCGCGCCGGAACAATACTGCCCTCGCTCAAGCCAGAGGCAAGGCGCACCGGCACATCTGCCTCGACGCGCAAATAGTCGGTATAGGCGAATTTCAGCATCGGCATGCCGGGCTGCACCGTATCGCCCACCTCGATCATGCGCTGAATGATGATGCCGTCAAACGGGGCCAGCAAAGTGGCGTCACGCAGCTTTACATCCAGCGATTCGACCATGGCTTGCGCCTGCATCAGCCCGCTTTGGGCCTGATCCACGCCGGAATTCTGGGCAAAAAGATCGGCTTGGCGCTCCAGCGCCGAATTGCCTTGGCCCATCGAATCAGAAAACCCCCGGGTGAAAAACTGGTCAAACATGCTCGGCACGCCCATGCCGGGAAAGCCCGAGATCGAATTTTGCCGAGGGGCGTATAGCTCGCGGGTGTATTGCATCTGGGCGTTTTGCAGCATGGCCTGC
This sequence comes from Paracoccaceae bacterium, assembly GCA_015485015.1. Lineage (GTDB taxonomy): Bacteria > Pseudomonadota > Alphaproteobacteria > Rhodobacterales > Rhodobacteraceae > UBA3077. The sequence continues at coordinate 1,353 of WFUK01000360.1, forward strand.
GCCTGATATACCTGCGCCAGCGCCGCGTTGCGCTGCGCGACGATATCGGCGTCATCCACGGTGATCAGCACCTCGCCCTCGGCGACGCGCTGGCCCTCGATACCGGCCATAGAGGTCACTGCGCCGGGTATTTGCGCAGATATAGTTATTTCTTTAAAGGGGGTTACCGTGCCGCCAATCGTGGCGCTGCCGCCGATTTGCGCGGTGGTGACCACGGCGGTTTCGAAGCTGCCCGATGTTTGGGCGGTTGCGCCACCCGAAAGCATTATTGCAGTGCAAGCCACCGCCGCAAACCTAACAAATTCTGGCATCCTTCTCCCCTTACATGATCTGGCCTTACATGGTCTGACACACGCTGCGCGCCATAATTCCACTATAGCTGTCTGTATTAATAAATCTATTCTTAACGCACCCTTCGGCGATATTGATTTTTACCTACCATATACAAAGATATGAATATGAATACATGGCATTTTGCCCCAGTCGCCTTTAAGCGCCTAAAACGGCATCACATTCCCCCACATATAGGACATGGGCTGGCTGAAAGCATAAGCCGCCAAGCCAAGATCATAAGACATTTTCCCAACCGAAGCCGACATCCCGAGCATGGTATCGTTCATTTTGGGCAGGGCCTCCGCCATGGTGGAAATATCGCCGGTCATGCCCGAGATCGAATTATCCATCGAGGCCATAACCCCGCTCATGGCATGAATATCCTCGGCCATACCCGAAATCGTGCCGTTCATCTCGTTCACGCTGGCAGACATATCCACCACCGCCTGATTCATCGATTTAATGCTGCCATTCATCTCCAGCATTACATCGGACAGCACAAATACCTGCTTGGCCATGCCATACATTACCCAAGTAAATATCGCCATCACCACCACAATAAGAAATGTGGTCAGACCAATAAATCGGCCAGAATTAACACGTCGATACATTCGACACTCCCTACAAAGACCGCGAATGGGCCATTGCCTGTCGCGCGAAATAAGATACCTGCCGGGTCGGGATTGGCGACTTGCAGCAAAGTATTCAAATAACTGTATATTAGAATTGCGAAATAGTTAAGTGCTTTGATTGCCACAGGTCGATGATAAGGCTCGACGACCCATTTCAGCCCCGCCGATGGCCATTAAGCCGCGATTAACCATGTTGTCTTATCGAGGGCGGGGAAGGCCAAGCGTGCGTCGTCGTGGTGCTGCCGTGCAAAAATTGTCCTATAATGCTTCCGTCCATTTGGTGGTGTGTAATACCCCCGATTTGATCATTCAGTGGATTGAGGCCGGCTTGTAGCCGGATTCAATCTTGGCCGTGCTGCCGGATTTCCGCTCGAGATATGCTTTGAGGCGAAAACCCGTCAGGCTTTATCCGATACAACAAGTCCATGCGCTTCAGCGCGTGGGTCACATCAGAATTCGGAAAACCGCGCGCGTTTGCGGTTGGCAAAGGCCACCAGAGACAGCATGACCGGCACCTCGACCAACACGCCCACAACCGTGGCCAAAGCTGCACCCGAGTTGAGGCCGAACAGGCTGATGGCAACAGCGACGGCCAGTTCGAAAAAATTCGAGGTGCCGATCAATGCGGCTGGCGCCGAGATGTTGAACGGCACTTTCCACGCATAGCCCCAGCCAAAGGCAATGGCAAAAATGCCATAGCTTTGGATCATCAGCGGCACCGCAATCAAGGCAATGATCAAAGGTGCGGCTAAAATGGTTTGCGCCTGAAAGCCGAATAACAGCACCACCATGGCCAGGAGGCCGACCACCGAGAACGGTTTTAATCGTGAAGTAAAATCGTCTACGGCATGATCTGCGCGGGTGGCTTCCAAGCGGCGGCGGGTGAAATACCCAGCGGCCAAGGGGACCAGAACATAAAGCACAACCGACAGGATCAGCGTGCGCCACGGCACCACAATATCGCTTAATCCCAGCAAGAACGCGGTGATCGGGGCGAAGGCAAAGATCATAATCAAATCATTGATCGAGACTTGCACCAGCGTGTAATTGGCATCGCCCTTCACCAGTTGGCTCCAGACAAATACCATCGCCGTGCAGGGGGCCACGCCGAGCAGGATCATTCCGGCGATATATTCACGCGCGGATTCGGGCGAGACCAGATCTTTGAAAATCACCATGAAAAATAACCAGCCAAGGGCTGCCATGGTGAAGGGTTTGATCAGCCAGTTTACAACCAGCGTGATCACTAGCCCTTTGGGCTGCTTGCCTACATCCTTGATGCTGGCAAAATCAACGCCCACCATCATCGGATAAATCATGACCCAGATGAACACCGCCACCACAAGGTTGACGCTGGCATATTCCAGCGCGGCGATTGCCGCAAAAACTTCGGGCATGGCGACGCCAAGGGCAACCCCCGCAACAATGGCCGCCCCAACCC
>WFUK01000361.1 GCA_015485015.1 Paracoccaceae bacterium
CATGGTGCCAAACATCACCGGATAATCCCGCGAGATCGCGGCCTCGAAGCCAAGCCGCCCGAGGCCATCCAGCGAGAAAATGGTTTCGATAAATAGCGAGCCGCCAAAAAACACACCGATGAAAATGCTGGGAAAGCTGGCGATGACGAGCAGCATGGCATTGCGAAATACATGGCCATAAAGCACGCGGCGCTCTGATGCGCCCTTGGCCCGCGCGGTGATCACATATTGCTTGCGAATTTCATCGAGAAACACGTTTTTGGTCAGCATGGTGAGGGTGGTAAAGCCGCCGATGGCGCCCGCCAAAATCGGCAGGGTGATATGCCAGAAATAATCCTTGATCTGGCCAAGCAGCGTAAGATCGGCGAAATTATCCGATACCAGGCCCCGCAGCGGGAATATCCGCCAATAAGAGCCACCGGCAAAAACCACCACCAGCACGATGGCAAACAAAAATGTCGGCACGGCGTAAGCGGCGATCAGCACCGCTGAAGACCATGTATCAAAGCGCGAACCGTCGCGCACCGCTTTGCGAATGCCCAGCGGGATCGAAACCATATAGGCGATCAGGGTGGACCAAAGCCCGAGCGAAATCGAAACCGGCATTTTTTCCAGCACCAGATCCACCACCGAGATCGAGCGGAAATAGCTCTCGCCAAAATCAAACACCATGTAGTTTTTCATCATCAGGGTGAAGCGTTCCCAAAACGGCTTGTCAAAGCCGAATTGCTTTTCCAGATCTTTGATAAAATCTTCCGGCAGGCCAACGCGGCCCTTATAGCCGCTCTCTGAATCGCCCGCCGCAATGCCGGCATCGACACTGGAGCCGCCAAGCAGATCAAAGCCGTCGCCGAGATTTTCGAGATTGGCGATCACCTGATCGATCGGCCCACCCGGGGCAAGCTGGATAAGGGCGAAATTCAGGATCATAATCCCCAGCAGGGTGGGGATTATGAGCAATAAACGCCGGAAAACATAGGCGGCCATAGCTTAGAGCGCGCCCTCGGCCTCTAGCTTGGCGGCTTTTTCCGCATCCCACCACCACCAGCCTGCCACACCCAGGGCAAAGGGCGAAAGCGCTGGATCGGGGTAATCAAACACATCCCAATAGGCCACGGTATGCACGTCTTTGAACCATTGCGGCACCCAGATATGCAAGGCCCGCAAGGCGCGATCCAAAGCGCGGGTATTGAGATTAAGCTCGTCGCGGGTTTTGGAGGCGATGATCCGCTCGACCAGGGCATCAATCGCCGGATTGGCCAGCCCCGCGCGATTGCGCGAGGGCACATTGGCGTTTTCCGAACCATAGGTCTGGCGCAGGCCAAGGCCGGGGGTGATGGAATTGCCATAGGTGCTGATCATAATGTCAAACTCGCGGGCGCGGCTGCGCTCGGTATATTGGGCGCTATCAACACGGTTATTGGTGGCTTCAATGCCGAGGCGCTCAAGGTTTTCCAGATAGGGATTGATGATGCGGTCAAATAGCGGCGAATAATTCAAAAACTCGATGGTGAGCTGCTCACCGGCCGCGTTTTTGCGCACGCCGTCCTGAATGGTCCAGCCGGCTTCGTCCAGCAGCTTGCCCGCCGCGCGGATCACCGAACGGTCAGTCTGGTTGTTGCCGGAAACCGGCGGGGAATATACGGATTCGGTGAATACTTCTTCGGGCAGATCAGCGGCGAGCGGCTCCAGAATGGCGCGCTCATCATCGGGGATCATGCCTTGGGCTTCCAAAGCCGAGTTTTTGAAGAAGCTGTCTACCCGCGAATAAAGCCCGAAAAACAGGGTTTTGTTGGACCATTCAAAGTTAAACGCCATGCCGATGGCTTCGCGCACGCGGGGATCGCTGAATTTTTCGCGCTGGAGGTTGAAGAAGAAACCCTGCGCCGAGCCGATATTGCCATCGGGCAGCTCCTCTTTCACCACATAGCCGTTTTCCACCGCGGGGAAGGCATAATTCTGCGCCCAGGCTTGCGAGGAATTCTCGGTGCGAAACAGGTATTCGCCGGCTTTGAAGCCCTCGAAGGCGGCGGTCGGGTCGGCGTAATATTCAAAGCGGATGCGCTCGAAATTATTGGTGCCGATATTGATTGGCAAATCTTCGCCCCAATAATCAGGGTTATAGACATAGACGATTTTCTTGCCCACATCCATGCTTTCCAGCACGTAAGGGCCGGTGCCCATGATCGGGTCCAGTGTGGATTCGGCAAAATCGCGGGTTTCGAACTGGGCTTTGGAAAGCACCGGCGTTCCGGCGGCCAAAAGCAGGTTGGTATTATCTTCAGATGGCTCGACAAAGGTGAATTTCACCCGACGATCATCCAGTGCCTCGACCGAGGCGATTTGCTCCTCCACGATCGCGCGATAGGATGGAATGCCTTTTTCGAGGAATACATAATGGGTAAATACCACATCCTCGGCGGTAACGGGCGTGCCATCGGAAAAGCGCGCTTCAGGGCGCAGGGTGAAGATCGCCCATGCCCGATCTGCCGGATATTCGATGGTTTCGGCGATCAAGCCATATACGGAATCCGGTTCGTCGGCGGTGCCGGTCATCAGGGATTCGATGAAGATCGACGAGCTGCCCGCCGCGTTGCCCTTGGTAATATAGGGGTTCATCGAATCAAAGGTGCCAAAAGCCCATGTGGAATATTCGCCGCCTTTGGGAGCGTCGGGGTTTACATAATCAAGATAGGGGAAATCCGGCGCATATTTCAGCTCGCCAAATTGCGATAGCCCGTGGCTGACCGTGGTATCTTCCTGCGCGTGGGTCAGCCCGGCCAATAGGGAAAGCGCGGCAGCCACGAATAACACGCCAAACACCTTCCAAAGCGGGATTTGTTCGCGGGCAAGGGCGCGGGCTTTGCTTTGGCTGCGGTTGATCATGATATTCATCTCCTTAAAACGCGGGGGCGCGCAGCACCCGACACTCATTTTACTTGCGGTTCTGCGCAATCTCTCGCGAAATATGGTAGCGGCAAAAACCGCCAGTGCAAGACGCGATTTTGTGATCGGGGCGATAAACGGCAAAAAGCCGCGCCTTTTTGCAAAGGCACGGCTTTTTCAGGTTTTTAGCATTTAATTCAGGGTTGAAAGATACGCGATCAAATTCGCGCGGTCTTTTTCCTTGGACAGGCCGGCAAAGCCCATCGTGGTGCCGGGCACATAGGCGGAAGGCTTGGTCAGGAATTCGTTGAGCGCCTCCACGGTCCAGGTGCCACCAAGGG
>WFUK01000362.1 GCA_015485015.1 Paracoccaceae bacterium
GAAAAACCGATTATGATTCTGGTGGTGGGGCATCCGGCGACAGATGCGGTTTTCCCCGCAGCTTCGGTGGTAAAAAAACCGTTGAAGGAGATATTATCGGTTAGGTGACGGGCGGGGTTTGCGTTTGGCTTGTCCTCGCGCTTTGCCGCCCGCGTGGACCTTGCCCACCTTGCGGTAGCGCTCGCGGGTTTCGGCGATGGTTTCGTTGCCGAATGTGTCCTCGTTCATCAGCTTTTGCCAGCGCAACAGCCGCTCTGGCTCCACCACATCGCGCACCGCACAGCCCGGCTCGCTTTCATGGGCGCAATCGTTAAAGCGGCATTGCGCGGCCAGTTCTTCGATATCGGCAAATACCATTTCCAGCCCCTCGCGGGCGTCAGCCAACCGCAAGGCGCGCATGCCCGGGGTATCGATCAGCCAGCCGCCGGCATTCATCCGGTGCATCGAGCGCGCGGTGGTGGTATGGCGGCCGCGCGCATCCGAGCCGCGAATATCCTTGGTGAGCTGATTTAGCCCCGTCAGCGCATTGGTCAGCGTGGTTTTGCCCACGCCCGAGGTGCCAAGCAGCGCCACCGTTTGCCCTGTGCCGCAATAGCTTGCCAGCTTTTCAGGGGTGGTATCGGCCTTGGCATCCAGCACCAGCACCGTTACATTGGGCAGGCTGTGCGCGGCTTTTTTGGCATAGCTATCAGGGTCATCGGCAAGGTCAGCCTTGGTCAAGATCAGCACCGGCTCGGCCCCGCCCTGATGCGCCAGCGCAAAATAGCGCTCCAGCCGCGCGACGTTAAAATCCTTGTTGCAGGATGACACCACAAATAGCGTATCCACATTGGCGGCAATAAGCTGGTCATCCATATTGGTGCGGGCATTGCGGCGCTTGAGCAGGCTTTGGCGCTCCAGCACCCGCACGGGCTGGTTGGTTTCGGGGTCTTTCAGCACCCAGTCCCCCACCGTGATACCTTGATCAACCAGATCGAGGGTCATGTTCAGGGTCTCGCTGCCCGCTTCACCGATGGTGCCGATATAGGATTTATGGATGTCGGTTACGCGCAGCGGAATCAGATCATCCAGGGGCTGGCTGGCAAAACGATCGTTCCAGCCAAGCTCGGGCAAGGGGGTGGCGCTCATTGGCCAAGGCCCGCCGCTGCCCGAAAACAGGCGCGGTCTGGCGTGCAGATAAGGGGGCTAATGCCGCGCCCCGGGGGATGGAAAAACATTCATATTCTCCCCTCCTGCAAGCGGCTAAAAGGTGAGAGGCTGGACATCGACCCAAACGGGACTCGTTATGGCTGCTTCCTTCCGGACCTGACCAAGTTGGCGAGGCGTTCGCCCGCGCCATCCTCTCACCGTCTATATATGAGGCTTTGACGGGGGGGTCAAGATCTGGTCGGATAGGAAAATGCGGAGGGAATATCGGCAAGATCGATTATTATTCCGCATTTGCCGGTCTTCGCGCAAAATTTAAGCCGCACTCCATTCAGCCAAAACTAGATATAGATACTCCGGTCGTTTTTCCCTAAACTGCGCCAACTCGCATTTACCCCGAATCGCATTTATCCAAAGGCCCTGTTGATGTTTGAATATAAGCTCCTCCCGCTGCCACCGCTTTCCAAAAAGGCCAAAGGGCGCAAAACCGTTCCGGACCGTTTCACCCATGCCCTAAGCGAATGCCTGAATGAGCAGGCCAAGGATAATTGGACATATGTCGGGCAGGAAAGCTTTACGCTGGAAGAAAAAAGCGGGCTGATGGGCAAGGAAAAACCCGTTGAAATACGCACCATGATTTTTCAGCGCGAGGTCGGGCTGAACGAAATGCCGCTGGATAAAAAGCTGGAAAAACTGCGGGAGCGAAAATCCGAAACCATGGTGCAGGCCGCGCCCGTAGCCGCGCCATTGCCCGAGCCGTTTCCGGAGCCTATGCCCAGCCCGCAAGCCCTGAGCGCCGAAAGCCGGGTGGTGGAAAACACCGCGCCAGCCATTGATGCGGCACCGGATGGCGACGAGCCAACCCGCATATTCTCGCCCTTTGGTGCCGAGCCTGAAGCCTCGGACGCGCCAGCCCTTGGCCCGGCGCAAAAGCCCTAATCGCCGGAGACCACCAGCGCCAGCGCATGCACCCGCTCGTCCAGCTCTGCCTTGAGCGCGGCCATCACCGCGCGCTGCTGCGCTACGCGGTTCATGCCGGTAAAAGCCGCGGCGCGGATGATGATCTTGAAATGGGTCTCGCCGCCGTCCCGATAGCCGCCATGGCCGCGATGATCTTCGCTTTGATCGATGATCTCCAGCGCGCTCGGTGCGAAGGCGGCTTGCAGCTTGGCTTCCATTCGTTCAGCATAGGTCATCGGTTTCTCCAATTTAGGGCTTGGGTTTTTGGATAACCCGTCTATGCTGTGTTCCGCAAACAAAAAAGGGCTAAAAGGAAATTCCATGGCGCGCAAACCCCTGTCTTTTGATTTTGATATCTCGGCGGCTGCTGACAAAAAACGGCGCACCAAGCGGCGCGGCATGTCTGGCGCGGTCGAAACCTCTTCGCGGGTGTGTCAAAAAGACGGGTGCGAAATGCCGGGCAAATATCGCGCGCCAAAATCCGCCGATAATCTGGAAGAATTCATCTGGTTTTGTCTGGATCACATTCGCGCCCATAATAAGGAGTGGAATTTCTTTGACGGTCGCGCCACCCTGACCCCCGAGCAAGCGGCGATGGAAGCCAATACATGGGAGCGCCCGACCCAGCCCTTTGGCGATGCGGTGAATGATCCCGAAGCTGCCGCATGGCAGCGCTTCGGCTTTGATAACCCCAAAGAGGTGCTGGGCGAGAACGCCACCAAAAACCCCGCCGCCGGCACCGGCAAAACCACCCGTCGCCTGCCCCCGACCGAAACCAAGGCGCTAGCCATTCTGGACGCGGGCGACGCCCTGACCAAAGCCGAGATCCGCAAGGTTTATAAAGCCC
>WFUK01000363.1 GCA_015485015.1 Paracoccaceae bacterium
GTCCAGCAGCAGCTCGGCGCAGGCGGCGCGGGCATCCCTGCGCGCGATCAGGGATTTTTTCAGCACGCCCAGCCCCTCGCCCGAAAGCATGATCGGGTCCGGCGCGCCGGATTTTCCGGTATCGGTGGCAAAGTGGATATCAACGCCCGATTGGCTGAGGATTTTCCACGGGATCGCAACCTCGGTCGGGTCAAAATCTTTGGTGCTGGTGGCGATCAGCACCTTCATGAAACCAGCACGCCCACGGCAGCCAGCCCCAGCCCGATAAAGGCGGTGCCGAGGGCGGCGGTATTGATTGCCACCAGCAATTGCATCCGGTCTTTGGCCTCTTGACCCTCGGGCGCGTCTTTTTTCATCTTGAGCGCCATGCGCACCGAAATGCCGATGCCGATCAGGCCAAGCCCGGCCAAAGCCACGCCAGCGTAAATCATATATGTAAAGATATTTTCCATGGGGTTCTATTTAGGGAAGTGGTGGCGAATTAGCAAGCCAGCCCTTGCTCAAGCGGGCGCTTGCGGCTAGGGTCCACGCTCGAAATTCGAATAGGCAGGAGAAGCATTATGGATGAGAATGACGAGGTTCAACAGAGCCAGTATCGGGTGACCTCAAGCGAACTGCGCGCCTTTGTCGAGCGATATGAGCGCTTGGAGATCGAGAAAAAAGACATCGCCGACCATCAAAAAGAGGTGATGGCCGAAGCGAAATCTCGCGGCTATGACACCAAGATTTTGCGAAAGATTGTAGCGCTGCGCAAAAAAGACCCGCAGGAAATTTCGGAAGAAGAAGCGGTTCTTGAGATGTATAAAGACGCGCTGGGCATGTAGCGCGAAATCGTCGCATTGATTGGCGGCGGGATTGCCGCCATGATCTGCCCAAAAGGGGTGCGCATTGTTTGAACTCAAGCGTTTCAGGGAAATCTGAATCGCTGTTTATAAGGGGAAACTTTGCCCATGAGAACATTACCGGATAAAATCTCCGAGCTTGAATTGCCGAGCGGCGCTGTGAATGTGGATGAGGCGGGCTATATCACCAATCCCGACCTCTGGACCCGTGATTTTGCCGAGCATGTGGCGATGAATGACGGGGTGGAGCTGACGCCGGACCATTGGGAAATCATTGATTATATTCGCGATTCCTATGCCGAACATCGCGTGGCGGTGGATGTGCGCCATGTGCTGAAACTGGCGCAAAACGGGCTGGGGATGAGCAAGCACGAGGCCAAAGTGCGGATGCTGGAATTGTTTCCCTATGGCTATGTGAAGCAGGCTGTAAAGATGGCGGGGATGAAGCAGCCTCGGGCGTGGAGCACGGGGTAAGGCTTTTTAGGGGGCGTTGCCCCCTCGCTGCGCTCACCCCCGAGTATTTTGCAGAGAAGAATGAAGCTTAGGCAAGAACCAGCAGGAGAATTCCGCTGGCGATGAAGGCGAGGCCGGTAAAAAGGAAAAAGCTGGCGGGCAGGGTTGTTGCAACGGGAATACTAATCCAGAGCGCCACGTTTGACCCCTTTCCCATGCCCTTGGGGCATGTCGATCTTAAAGGCCTCGATGGTCTTTAGGATCGATGCCTGCGATTAAAGCGCCTTGGCTTTGGCGCGCAGCTCCACCTTCTGGATTTTCCCTGTCGAGGTTTTTGGCAACTCTTCGAAAATCACCGTTTTGGGCCGTTTGAACCCCGCCAAATTCGCCTTGCAATGGGCGATGATCTCGTCTTCCGAAATTGCCGCCCCCGGATGCAGCTCCACAAAAGCACAGGGCGTTTCGCCCCATTTATCGTCGGGCCGCGCCACCACGGCCACGGCCGCCACGGCCTCCAGCGCGTGGATCACCCCTTCCACCTCGATACTGGAGATATTCTCGCCGCCCGAAATGATGATATCCTTGGCACGGTCCCGCAGCTGGATATAGCCATCGGGCTGCACCACGCCCAGATCGCCTGAATGGAACCAGCCGCCGGCAAAGGCCTCGTCGGTGGCGGCCTGATTATCCAGATAGCCCTTCATGGTGATATTGCCGCGCATCATTACCTCGCCCATGGTTTCGCCATCCCACGGCACGGGCTGCATGGTTTTCGGGTCCATCACTGTCGCCCCCTCCTGCACCACATAGGGCACGCCCTGCCGCGCTTTCAGGTTGGCCTGTTTGCCCATGGGCAGCTCATTCCATTCGGGTTTCCACGCGCAGGAAATACAGGGACCATAGGTCTCGGTCAGGCCGTAAGCATGGGTGACGGTAAACCCTTCCTCCTGCATCTTGGCCAGCACGGTGGCGGGAGGCGGCGCGGCGGCGGTCATCACATTGACCTTATGGGAAAACGCCCGCTTGGTGGCGCTGTCAGCATCCACCATAAAGCTCAGCACAATCGGCGCGCCGCAAAGATAATTCGCGCCCTCGTCAGCAATGGCATTATAGATATTCTCTGCCGTCACCTTGCGGATGCAAATATTCGTGCCCGCCTTGGCCGCCACCGTCCAGGCAAAACACCAACCGTTGCAGTGAAACATCGGCAGGGTCCAGAGGTATGTCGGCGCGGCCTCCATGTTCCATTCCATCACGTTGCCAAGCGCATTTAAATAGGCCCCTCGGTAATGGTAAACCACGCCCTTGGGGCGCCCCGTGGTGCCGGAAGTGTAGTTGATGCTGATGGTATCCCATTCATCGGAAGGGGCCTGATAGGCAAAATCCGCGTCGCCTGTGGCCAGAAATCCTTCATAGTCGAGGTCGCTCAGCCGAGGCCCTTCCGGCGCAGCGGGGTCGACAATATCAATCACCAACGGTGGATTGTCCAACCCTCTCAGCGCCTCCCGCACCGTGGCCGCAAACTCGCGGTCCACAATCAAAGCGCGGGTTTTGGAGTGCGCCAGAATATAACCAATCGTGCCCGCATCCAGTCGGCAATTCAATGTGTTCAGCACCATGCCCGCCATTGGAACGCCAAAATGCGCTTCGTAA
>WFUK01000364.1 GCA_015485015.1 Paracoccaceae bacterium
CCTTCCACCAGATAGGCCCAGAGCTGATCATAATCCGCATCCGAAATCGTGGAAAGGTTTCGCAGTTCCGCATCGGGCTTGTCATCGCCGGGTAGCAGCGCCAAAAGCACCCCTGCCTCGCGCAGGCGGATCGAAAACTGCTCAACCCCGTAAGGCCAATAGGCCGCGCCTCCCAAAGGCCGCGCCACCACCAGCTGCGCTTTGGTCGCGATTTCGTCGAGATATTTATCCACCGTAAACGGATGCGAAAAATGCGCCAGATTGGCGAGGCGAAGCGAGGCGGGGCCATCAGAAATCTCGGCAAAAGCCGCAGATAGCGCAGCGATTTCGGTATCGGCTGCGGAAAGCACAATCACCTCCGCTGGCGTTTGCCCGAGATCTACCGGCTCGGAACCATCGCTGATCTCGCCCGCTTGCGCCTGTAGCAGATGCATTTAGGCGGTGAGCGCGGCTTTGATCGCGCCCTCGTCCATGCCCGCTTGCCCGATCACCACCAGCAAGGTTTTGCCTTTTTCAGCGGCGGTAAGCGGGCGGTCAAAATAGTGATCCACGCGCGGGCCAACCGCCTGCACCACCAGCCGCATCGGCTTGGATTTGACCTGCGCAAAGCCCTTGAGGCGCAAAATGTCGTGGTCCAAAATCACCTGCTTCACCCGCGTGGCAAAGGCCTCGGCATCGTCGACCTCGCCCATATCGACCTGAAAACTCTCGAAATCATCATGGTCATGCTCATGCGGCTCATCGCCGTCATGGTGATGATGGTGGGCATGGCGCGCAGCCATATCGCCCTCGGCCCCGATCCCGAGCCCGAGCAATGTGGCGGGAGAAACCTGCCCCATCAGCGCCTTCACAAATTTCACCCCGTCCCGCGCGCCGCTTTTGAGTCGCGCTTCCAGCGCCGAAGCCTCGGCCTCGGTGATCAGGTCGGTTTTGTTCAGGATAATCATATCGGCGCAGGCGAGCTGGTCGTCAAACAATTCCGAAAGCGGGGTTTCGTGGTCAAGGCTGTCATCGCCCTGCCGCTGGGCGTCGATCCGCGCCTCGTCATGGGCAAAGCGGCCCGCTTCTACCGCCGCGCTATCGACCACGGTAATCACCCCGTCCACCGTCACCCGATTGCGAATCTCGGGCCAGTTAAACGCCCGCACCAGCGGCTGGGGCAAAGCGAGACCCGAGGTTTCGATCACGATATGATCCGGCGGCTCGGCGCGGTTGAGCAGCTTTTCCATCGCCGGAATAAAATCATCGGCCACGGTGCAGCAAATGCAGCCATTGGAAAGCTCCAGCACGTCATCTTCCTCGCAACCCTCGATGCCGCAGCTTTTTACAAGATCGCCATCCACCCCGAGATCGCCGAATTCGTTGATGATCAGCGCCAGCCGCTTGCCGTTGGCATTGGCCAAAAGGTGCTGCACCAGCGTGGTTTTCCCGACGCCGAGAAAGCCTGTGATCACGGTGGTGGGTATTTTATGCGCCATGGGGGATTCTCCTTATTTCCGGCTCCTTTTAAGCCAGCCCTTTGGCGCTGTGTCCAGCCCGAAAACACCATTTTGGCAATCGGATGTTTAACGGCGCACCAGCTTCACCTGCTGGCCCCGGGTCAGGCTATCTTCGGGGGTCATGCCGTTTAGCACCCTGAAGCGGCGCTCCTGAAAATCGGGGAAATCCATGCGGGCGGCGAGGCTGGCGACGCTATCCCCGCGCTGCACGCGGTAAAGGCTGATATAGCGCTGGCTCACCTCGCCCTCAGTGCCGCTGGCGCGAAAGCTGTTTACCGTTTGCTGCTGCAGCGCTGCGGAGACCTGATCCCCGCGCCGCACATTTCCGGCAAAGCGGATCAGGTTGCCGTTAAAGCGAATGACCGTCAGCCGCAAGGTGCTGCGCTGGCCGCGCTTGCGCATGCGCAGCGTTCCTGTGGCAGCTTCCAGCCCGTTAATCATATAGCGGCGGGGGTTTTCAATGCTGCGAGACTGGCGATCGGTGCGCGGGATCGCCGCCGCCCAACCAGCAAGCGCCTGTGTCAGATCCCCGTTATCCGGCGCGCCGCTCATGATCAGGGTTGAGCGGTTTGGCCCGCGAATAATGATCCGGCGGGCGGTGTTTTCTATTTGCATGCCGGTGGCGGCTTCGAAGGTGAAACCCAAAGTAGGATGGGTGAAAACCTGCCCATTCACAAAGCCGCCCTTGGCACTCTGTCCATAGATCATGCCATCGATCTCGCGCAAATAGCGCGCGCGACTAACCTCGCCATCAGCGTCATTCGCCAGTGCCAGCGCCCGAAGCTGGCGCTCGGCGGGGGCGGGGTGATTGGCGAAAAGCGAAACCGTGGTCGGGTCCGATACCCGATCAGCCATCTCGGCCTTTAGCCCGACATCGGCAATGAGCGAGCCCAGAAAATCGGCCTGCGCGGCGGGGCGATATCCGGCGCGGCGCAGCAGCTCGATGCCGCCCGCATCGGCAGCAAATTCCTGCGCTTTGGAATAGGCCCCCATCTGGCCAAAGGCGGTTTCAATCCCTGATCGAACCGCATTCCCGACCCGATCCTCGCCGCCGCCAAACAGCCCCGTAACCAAGGCATTCAGCGCGCCGCTGACCAAAGCATCCCCTTGCGCCGCTTGGCGGGCTTCCACATGGGCCTCGACCACATGGGTGATTTCATGCGCCAATACCGCCGCCAATTCGGATTCGCTATTGGCCAGGGCCAGCAAGCCCCGCGTCAGATATACATAGCCCCCCGGCAGGGCAAAAGCGTTGACCTCGGGGCTGTCCAGCACCGTAAAGGTCCAGCTTTCATCGGGGCGCGAGGATACCGCAACCATACCCGCGCCGATCTCCCGGACATAGGCAACCAATTCGGGATTACGGATCTCGCCACCAAAGCGCTGCATAATTTTCGGATGATCGCGCGCGCCCTGCGCCGCGCTTTCGGCGGGCCATTCGGCCCAAGCCGGTGTGGAGACAAGAACAATCGCAAAGGTGAGCAGGCGCAGTAAATATGACATCAAAATCCTCCGATTTCAATATGAAGCGCCCGCGCGTGCAAAGCCAGCCACATTTTTCCGGTCGGCTATTCCTTGCCGCGCAGGCGTTCCAGCTCGCTTTCCTGCTCATCGGATTTTTGCCGCACAAAGCGCAGGGTATCCATCGCCCCTTCCAGCTCGGCCTTGAGCTGGTTATATTCGGAGGCAAATTCAAGCCGGATGCGGGATAGCTCGGCCTCGGCGGCGGCTTGCGCCCCTTCGGCCGCCAAAATAGGATCGCCGCCCGCCTCGCCATGCGGCACGCGGTTCAGCCGGTCAAACAGCCAGCGCGCGGACCAGCCAAGCACCAGCGCGATCACAATCGCGGATACGATAATCAGGGTGAGGTCGGTTCGGTTCATTGGCTTGGCTCCGGAGTTTGGCGGGCGCGAAAGGCAGGGCGGCGGAAATTTTCGATCACGATGCGCTGGGTGGCGGCGGGGGGGTCTGCCTCGGGCATTTCGCGGATCAGCTTGAATTCGATCCGGCGGTTTTGCGCGCGGCCTTCTTCGGTTTCATTGCTGGCAATCGGCTCGGATTCGCCATAGCCCTTGGCGGAAAGATTGCCGAGCAGCAGGTTTTGCGAGATCAGCCCGTCCACCACCGCATCGGCGCGGCTTTGCGAAAGCGCGCGATTCATATCTTCGCCGCCTTGACTATCGGTATGGCCGCCGACCTCGATATTGGCATCCCGACAGCGGGTCAGGATTTCAGCGATTGCCGCAATGGTGGGCAGGCTCGGATCCGAAATCGTGGCGCTGGAGGGGGCAAATACGATGCTGTTTTCCGATAATAATTTGGTAATCCGGCTAACGCAAAGGCGGGGGTCAAGGCTTTGGCCGCCATCGGTTTCGCTAGGGGCGCTATAGCTTAGATCCAGCGTTAGCTCCGCCGGATCATACCCTTGCTCGAGAAGCTTGCCCAGCTCGCCCGAGGCATCTTCAATCGAGGCATCGCCGGTAATGGTGAGCGCCGCGGGCGACATTTCGGCCCGCCCTTCATTCAAAAGCGCCAGCGCCTCGATCATCGAAAATACCCGAACCTGCCAGCCATCGGGCAGGGAATCTTCCAGCCAAAGCTGGTCCTCCACCCGACCATAGCCAAATTTGGCCTCGGAAAACCGCATCACCACTTC
>WFUK01000365.1 GCA_015485015.1 Paracoccaceae bacterium
AGGCTTTAGCTCTCGGGCGCACGGTATTTCTCGTGGCAGCTTTTGCAGGTGGCGGCGATGGCCCCGAAAAGCGGGAGGAAGCTGTCCAGATCAGCGGGGTCAGCGTCCAGCGTGGCTTGCAGGGCGTTGATCATCTGGCCCATCTGGGCATCGAAATCCGATCCGGCGGCCCAGATTTCGGGCTTGGCGCGGGTTTCTTCGCCCATATCCATGCTATCTGCAAAAAGCGGCCGCGCGGCAATGGCATTGTTGAGCATGATTTCCACCGCCGAGAAAACCGCAAAATCATCATAGGCGGTTTTGCCTTGGGCCATGCCCCCGAGGCTGCGCATCTGCCCCCCGATTTCCTTCATCGCGGCTTTTCGCTGCGATATCGGCGAATGGGCGGCGGCATAGGCGCTGGCGGCCAGAACGATGGCCGAAACGGTAATAATGGCGGTTTTTCTAATATTCATTGGTCTCTCCCCTTGGTTTATCCCAGTAGTATTCCGTAAAATACCCCGTTCTGTCTATCCGCTGCCGCTGGTTGCACGCCAAAGAGAGATCACGTTTTGGTTATCTGGCGCGCGGGAGAGGCGCGTCAGCCGCCGGTATGGTTCATATGTCGGGTCATTTCACCGGCTATTTTCTGCCGTGAATAATCAAAATCATGGCCTTTGGGCTTGCGGGCAATGGCGGCCAGAATGGCGGCGTTCAGCGCCTCGTTGCCCTCGTGGTCCCGCAGCGCGGCGCGCAGGTCGGCCTCGTCTTCCTGCCCGAGGCACATATAGAGCTGGCCGGTGCAGGTCAGCCGCACCCGATTACAGCTTTCGCAGAAATTATGGGTGAGGGGCGTGATAAAGCCCACCCGCCCGCCGGTTTCGCCAATGCGCACATATTTTGCCGGCCCGCCGGTGTTGAGCGCGATATCCTCCACCGCCCAGCGGCTTTCGAGCTGTTTGCGCACATCGCTTAGCGGCCAATATTGGTCCAGCCGGTCCGCGTCGCCCATATCGCCCATCGGCATCACCTCGATCCACGTAAGATCAAAGCCGCGCCCCCCGCACCATTCCACCATATCATGCAGCTCGTCATCATTGGTGCCTTTCAGCGCCACAGCGTTGATCTTGATCTTGATGCCGGCTTTATCGGCGGCATCCACCCCGTCCATCACCTGCCTGAATTTGCCCCAGCGGGTGATTTCCTTGAATTTGGCCTCGTTTAGCGTGTCGAGCGAGACATTGATCCGCCGCACCCCCGCATCATATAGAGGCTGGGCAAAGCGGCCAAGCTGCGAGCCGTTGGTGGTGAGCGTCAGCTCTTTTAACGCGCCACTGGCCAGATGGCGGGACATGCTGTCAAAAAACGTCATAATGCCCTTGCGCACCAAGGGTTCGCCGCCGGTTATGCGCAGCTTGGAAACTCCCATATCAACAAAAGCGCTGCACATCCGGTCCAGCTCTTCCAGCGTCAGCAGCTCCTTTTTGGGTAAAAAGGTCATATCTTCCGACATGCAATAATAGCAGCGAAAATCGCAACGGTCCGTGACCGAAACGCGAAGATAGGAAACGGCGCGCTGGAAGGGATCTATTAGCTGGGGAGCAGACATTTTGAGGCCTTTCGTTTTGGTTAGTCTAGGTCGGTTACAATATGGTTGCAAGGGGCGGCCCCGCGCCGCTAAAGTACGGGCAGCAGCGAAAAGGGCGGGATATGAGAGCGGAAACTCTGGTGCAAAATACCGGCGATTGGGCCGCGATGCGGGCGGCGTTTCGCTGGCCGGATCCGGCGCGATACAATATCGCCGAGCAGATCTGCGAACGCTGGGCGCGGGCCGAGCCGGACCGCGTGGCGCTGATCTATATCCGCCCCGATGGCGAGCGCCGCGATTACACCTATATCCAGCTTTCAAGGGCTTCCTCGCGCTTGGCCAACGCGCTGGCGGCGCATGGGCTGGGGCGCGGAGATCGCTGCGCAGTGCTGCTGCCGCAAACCCCCGAAACCATTTTAACGCATCTGGCTTGCTATAAGCTCGGCGCGGTCGCGGTGCCGCTATTCACGCTTTTTGGCGAGGACGGCCTGCGCTACCGTTTGCAAAATTCCGGCGCAAAAGCCGTGGTCACAGATGGCGCCAACCTGCACAAGCTGTTGAACATCCGTGATGATCTGCCCGCGCTGGAGGCGATCTATTCGATCGATCAGCGTGAAAGCGGGGTGCGCGGATTTTGGCAAGAATTAGGCAAGGCGAAAGACGCTTGCGAGATGGCCGATACCACCCTGAATGATCCGGCCTTCATCAGCTATACCAGCGGCACTACCGGCCCGCCAAAGGGGGCGCTGCACGGGCATAAGGTGCTGCTCGGGCATTTGCCGGGGGTCGAAAGCCACCATAATTTCCTGCCGCAAAAGGGCGATAGGCTCTGGACGCCCGCCGATTGGGCCTGGATGGGCGGGCTGACCAATGTGATGATGCCGGCGCTCAATTACGGCGTGCCGCTGGTGGCGCACCGGATGGCGAAATTTGACCCCGACGAGGCCTTTGCCCTGATCGCGCGAGAGGGTATTCGCAATGCGTTTTTGCCGCCCACAGCGCTGAAGCTGATGCGGCAAAGCACGGTTGATCCGGTGGATATGCGCTCGGTCGGTTCGGGCGGTGAGGCCTTGGGGGCCGAGCTGCTGGACTGGGGCCGCGCGCGGCTTGGCACTACGATCAATGAATTTTATGGCCAGACCGAATGTAATCTTGTGCTGGGGAATAGTCATGAGGCTTTTGCCCCGCGCGCTGGCTCGACAGGCAAGGCAACTATCGGGGCGGAGGTGGCGATCCTTGGCGAGGATGGGCGGCCTTTGCCCATGGGCGAAAGCGGCGAGATCGCGGTGAAGCGCGGCATTCCGCAGATGTTTCTTGAATATTGGCAGCAGCCCGGGAAAACCGCCGAGAAATTTGTCGGGGAATGGATGCTGACGGGGGATGTCGGGCATCAGGACGAAGACGGCTATTTCCACTTTTCGGCGCGCTCGGATGATGTGATTACCTCCTCGGGCTACCGGATCGGGCCCTCCGAGATCGAGGATTGCCTGGTAGGGCATCCAAGTGTTGCGATGGCGGCGGTGATCGGGGTGCCGGATGAACTGCGCACCGAAGTGGTGAAGGCTTTTGTGGTGCTGAAAGGGCCGGGCGACGAGGCGCTGAAACGCGAGCTGATCCTGCGGGTGCGCGAGCGGATTTCGCCGCATGTCGCCCCGCGCGAGGTGGAATTTATCGAGGCGTTGCCGATGACGGCAACCGGCAAAATCATGCGGCGAAAGCTAAAGTAGGATGGGGTTTTACCCCACCACTGCGCTATTGGTGGGTTAAAATCCACGCTACGGCGCTGGCTTGCAACGGGTGGTCTTGCAGGGTCTCATTTTGCACGGGCTGGAGCGAAAGCCGAGGTCGCGCGGGGTTGACCCCCGCGCCCTCGGCCTTGGTGCTTACCATAAGGGCGGGCTAACCGCGCGGCATCGCGGATAGACGCGGCAGCATAGCGGAAAAATCCTTGCCCATGCCATCTTCGCCCTCGACAAATTTTGCGTATTCCTGTGTGGCCTGTTCGCCCAAGGGGGTGGCGGCGCCCACAGCCTCGGCGGCTTGCTGGGAGAGGCGCAGGTCTTTCAGCATGAGTTCAGCCGCAAAACCGGGCTGATACCCGTTATCGGCGGGAGAATTGGGGCCTATGCCTTCGGCTGGGCAATAGGCGTTCATGCTCCAGGAATAGCCGGACGAGGTGCTGACCACATCAAACATCTTTTGGCGATCAAGGCCGAGCTTGTCGGCCAAGGCAAAAGCCTCGCAGGTGACGATCATGGTGGCACCAAGGATCATATTATTGCAGATTTTGGCGGCTTGCCCCGCGCCGCTTTCGCCGCAATGCACCGCCTTTTGGCCCATAATATCAAATAGCGGTTCGGCGATTTTGAAGGCCGCCACGCTGCCCCCCGCCATGAAGGTCAGCGTGCCGGCATCGGCCCCGCCAATGCCGCCGGATACCGGCGCATCGACGCTAAGCGGCCAATCGGCGGCCACCGCGCGGGCGCTTTCGACATCTACCGTCGAGCAATCGATAAAGCAGGCCTCGGGGCTTAGGGCGGGGATCACTTCCGCCGCCACCGCCCGCAGGATTTGCCCGTTGGGCAGCATGGTGATGATCACATCCGCGCCGGATGCCGCCCCGGCGCTGCTGCTGGCCTGCGCCACGCCCGCAACGCTTACACCCGCCACATCAAACCCTGTGACCTCATGCCCTGCGCTGGCTAAATTACGGGCCATATGGCCACCCATATTGCCCAAGCCGATAAACCCGATTTTCATGGCATTTCCTTTATAGTTTTAGCGCGTCGGCCCCGAGAGGCATCAGCATTTGGCTAACTTTCAGCGGCGTAACCTCCTCCAAGGTGGCGGGGTTCCACTGCGGATTCCGGTCTTTGTCAATGATCGCGGCGCGAATGCCCTCGACAAAATCCCCCTCCGAGGCCGAGCGATGGGTGAAGCGATATTCCATGCCCAAGGTCGCTTCGATGCTATCCAGCCCCCGCGCGCGGCGCACCAGTTCCAGTGTGCATTCCACCGAAACCGGACAATTGCGCCGCAGCGCCTTTTCGGCGGCTTGCTCCCATGGGGTGCCGGTAAAGCCGCGGATAATATCGGCCACGGTCCGGCCATTAAAGCAGCGGTCGATCTGGTCTTGATCGGCCATTAAAGTGGCCATCGGGCCAGAGGTGCCGGTGGAATCAATCAGGCTTGGATTGCCGGTATCCTCAAGGAATTTGATCAGCACCGGCCACTCGGCGCGTGGTATAAAATAATCGGCAAAACCGGCATAGATGGCATTTCCGGCATCCATGCGCGCGGCGGTGCAGCCGATAAATTCGCCGACACGACCGGGCGCGCGGGCCAAGAGCCATGAGCCGCCCACATCCGGCACCAGCCCGATCGAGCATTCCGGCATCGCGATCTGGGAGTTTTCGCAGACAATCCGGTGCGAGCCGTGGCAGGAAATGCCGACACCGCCGCCCATGGTAAAGCCCTGCATGAAGGCGACATAGGGTTTGGGGAAGTTAAACAGCTTGGCGTTCATGCGGTATTCATCACGCCAGAATTTGCGGCCATATTCGAAATCACCGGCCTTGGCGGTGTCATACATTTGCTGGATATCGCCACCGGCGCAAAAGGCGCGGTCGCCCTCGGCGTCAATCACCACCAGCTTAACGGCGGGGTCAACGGCCCATTCGTCCAGTGCTTTTTCAACCGTCAGCGCCATTTCATAGGTCAGGGCGTTTAGCGCCTCGGGGCGGGTGAGGGTGATCCGGCCTGCTTTGCCGGTTATGCGAATGTCAATGTCAGCCATGATCGCGCTCCTTTAATAATGCCCGCGCGGTAATCAGGCGCATAATTTCATTGGTGCCCTCGAGTATCTGATGCACCCGTAGGTCCCGCACGATTTTTTCTATACCGTAATCGGCGAGGTATCCATAGCCGCCGAGCATTTGCAGGCTGCCATTGGCGACCTCGAAGGCGGTGTCGGTCACCAGCCTTTTGGCCATGGCGCAGAATTTGCTGGCATCCGGTGCGGCCTCGTCGAGCTTCCACGCGGCTTGGCGCAGGAAGGTGCGGGCAGATTGAAGCTCGATCTCCATATCCGCCACGCGAAATTGCAGGGCCTGAAACTGGTCGAGGGTTTTGCCAAAAGCCTGCCGCTCGCTCATATAGCCAAGCGCGATATTGAGCGCATTTTGCGCGCCGCCGAGCGCACTGGCCGAAATATTCAGCCGCCCGCCATCCAAGCCGGCCATGGCATAGTTAAAACCGCTGCCTTCTTCGCCGATCAGGTTCTCCGCCGGCACCTCGCAATCATCAAATTGCACCTGCGTGGTTGGCTGCGCCTTCCAACCCATCTTTTGCTCGAGCGCGCCAAATGAAAGCCCCTTGGTGCCCGCCTCGACCACCATGCTGGAGATGCCCTTTGGCCCATCCGCACCGGTGCGGACCATCACCAGATATGCGTCTGAATAGCCGCCCC
>WFUK01000366.1 GCA_015485015.1 Paracoccaceae bacterium
GTTAGCGGACCATCGGGGAAGGTGATCAGGAAATCGCGAAACAGGGTTGAGGCCGTGGCCGCGTCTCCCTGCGTCAATGCCTTTTTGGCTTCATTAAAGGCCTTGCGCTCCGAGGAGATCACATCTGTCGCCGGCTCGCCGCCACCCAAGGGGACCGTGTCGCCAAGCAGGGTTGCGTCTCCGCCTTCCATCTCGTAAATGCGGAATTCTATATCTCCGATCCGGCGGGTGCCATCCTCGATGATTTGGGCGATTTTGGTTTCCAGCACATCCACGCGCCCCAATGCCGCTTGCAAATTCGCGGTGATATCATCAATCCGCACCTGCGCGCTGGCGGCTTCGCGCACGGTCAGATCGGTATTGCCCGTGGCGCTCAGCTCGCTGCGCAGGTCTTCCAGCTGTTGGCTAAGGATCGCAAGATCGCCTTGAATATCGCGCAGCGTCAGCTCTTGCGCCCCAACGGGACCAGCCAAAGCTGCCACCAAAACCACCCCGAGAAACCGCTTGAACATCTGACACTCCACTCTTTTAATACCGGCCAAAGCCCGCACCCTGATATTATACGTTACCCATACCACCGGCAACAACCGTAACCGCGCGACGGTTTTTGGACCAGCAAGCCTCGCTGGAGCAAAGCTCGAGCGGCCGCTCTTTGCCATAGGATTTGGTTGAAATCCGGGAAGGGGCCAAGCCCGCCGCGATCATATAATTCTGCACCGCAGCCGCGCGCTGCGCCCCGAGCAAAATGTTGTATTCGCGCGTGCCTTGCTCATCTGCGTGGCCCTCGATCATGATCGAGCGGTCGGCGTATTGGTTTAGCCATGCCACTTGCGCATCCAGTATTTGCTTGGCCTCATCGCTAAGCGACGATTGATTGACCGCAAACAAAACCCGATCGCCGATCTCGGTGGCAAAATATTCCAGCGAGCTTTGCTCGATTGCGCCCCCCGGAGCCTGACCGGCCGCGCTACCGCCACCGCCGAAAATATTGCTGCCTTCGCAAGCCCCGAGCGCCATCAGCGCAGCCAACATCAATCCTGTTTTTTTCAGTCCCATAATCATATCCTTTTTGTTGCGCCCTTAATAAAGAGCCTAGCGCAGAACCCCTGACCAATCCGGATCAGAGGAAAAGCTTGGCGTATCTACTCGCCGTAAATTGCGACCCGTTAAATCCACCGAGAAAACCTGCGGCGCGCCATTTGCACCGGGGGTTTCCCTAAAAAACATCAGCACGCGGCCATTGGGCGACCATGTCGGCGCTTCATCAATAAACGATGCCGTCAGCAGGTTTTCGCGCGTGCCATCCACCCGCATCACCCCGATGTGAAACCGCCCGCTTTTGATCTTGGTAAAGGCGATCATATCGCCGCGCGGCGACCAAACGGGCGTGCCATAAGAGCCGCCACCCGAGCTGATCCGGCGGGCCTCACCGCCGCCCGCAGGCATCACATATAGCTGCTGGGAGCCGCCACGATCAGAGGCAAACACGATCTGGCTCCCGTCAGGAGAATAGCTTGGCGTGGTATCAATACCGACGCTATTGGTCAGCCGCACCCGCTCGCGCGTATTCATATCCACCTGATAAATATCGGTGCTGCTGCCTTCGATGATCGACATCACCACCTTGGTGCCATCAGGCGAAAACCGTGGGGCGGTGGCCATATTTTGCGTGTTTTCCAGCAGTTGCGAGCGCCGTCCGGTTTCCAGATTAAGCAAATACACCTGCGGCAGGCCGCTTTCATAGCTGGTATAGATGATCTCGCGGGCATTGGGCGCAAAGCGCGGTGCCAGCACAATCGAGGTATCATCGGTCAGGTATTGCAGGTTTGCGCCGTCATAATCCATCAAGGCTAGGCGCTTCTTGCGGTCGTTTTTCGGGCCGGTTTCAGAGACAAACACCACGCGACTATCGAAATAGCCAGCTTCGCCGGTGATCCGGTTATAGATGGTATCGGCCACCTTATGCGCCATGCGTCGCCAGTTTTCCTGCGTGCCGGCATATTGCACCCCGTCGCCAATCGGCACTTGGGCAAACACATCAAACAGCCGGAATTTCACCACCAGCCGGCCATCCGCGCCGGTGCTAACCGCGCCGGTCACCAGCGCTTGTGCATTCACCACGCTCCAATCGGAAAATACCGGCTGGGCGTTAAAATTGGTCACGGTGCCAATAAAGGCCGTGCCGGGGATTTCGCGAAACAGGCCGGTGCCTGCAAGGTCAGACATAATCACCGAAGCGATATCCCCCGCCAAGCGCCGCGCGCCCGGGGTTTCGGCGATAAAATTCGGCACCGCCACCGGAATAGGCTCGGTCACCCCGCCATTAATATCGATTTCAATCACCGGACGATCTTGCGCCTGTGCCAAACCAGCCATGGACACCAGTAAAATGGTCCAAACATATTTCAAATGCTTCATCATCAAATTCCCTCAATTAAACCCTATTTCGCCCGAAGCGGGGTCAAAACGCAAGACCAGCGTGACCCCGATCGGGAATTTGCCCGTCGGAAGCGGAATTCCGCCCGCCCGGTTCACCTTAAACACGGCAAGTCTGGCGGCTCGATAGGCGATATCGAAAATTCCCTGCGGATTGGCCGGCTCCAGCGGAGTCACCGCCTCCACCTGCCCTTCGGCGTTGATCTCTACGGTAATGCGCACCACATATTGCTCGAAATTCTCCTGCCCGATAAAGCTCACGGTGTTCCACTCCGCCCGCAGCGCATCGCCAATCACGCCCTTTTCGGGACCGGTCAGCTCGGCCAATACCGGCGGCGTGGTCTGGGTGGCGGCCTGCGCGGCCTGAATCGAGGCATTCACCGCCTCGGCCATCTCGGCAGCGGCGGTATCTGTGG
>WFUK01000367.1 GCA_015485015.1 Paracoccaceae bacterium
CGCCACCTATGCCGGCCTGCGCCCCGCCACCGAATTTCAGGATTACCAGATCATCGCCGACCCCGCCCGCGCCTATGTCAGCGTCGGCGGTATCCGCTCCACCGGCCTAAGCGCGGCTTTGGGCATTGCCGCCCATGTGGCCCGTCTGAATAGCGGCGGGGCGGCGGCGAGCGCGCCGATCTCTGCGCCCGTTTGCCCCGCGCCGGATCGCCTTTCCAATTATCACGAGCGCGATTGGCAGCGCCCCGATCATGGCGGCATCATTTGCCATTGTGAGCAGGTAACGCGGCGCGAAATCGAAGCGGCACTAAATGGGCCGATGCCACCGGCAACCCTGCAAGGGCTAAAGCGGCGCACGCGGGTTACGATGGGGCGCTGCCAAGGGTTTAATTGCCTCGGGGCATTGGCCGCGCTTACCAAGGGGCGGCTCGATCCGCCGATCGGGGAAGACGATGTTTGACGTGATCATCATAGGCGGCGGCACCGCGGGGCTGGCCTTGGCCACCGCGCTCTGCCAACAGGGCGTGAAGCGGGTGCGGGTGCTGGAGCGCGAAGCCGAGGCGGGCGGCGTGCCGCGCCATTGCGGGCATTATCCCTTTGGCTGGCGCGAATTTGGCCGGCTGATGAAGGGACCGGATTATGCCCGCAAGCTGGTGGCCAAGGCCCGCGCGGCGGGGGTGGAGATATCCACGGGGGTCGCGGTTACGGCGCTGCTTAAGGATGGGCAGCTGCGGATCAGCCAGAATGGCGAAATATCGGAGATTAGCGCCCGCCGGATCGGGCTTTGCATGGGGGTGCGCGAGGCCAGCCGCGCCCAAAGGTTGATCTCGGGGCAGCGGCCTTTGGGGGTGATCAGCACCGGCGCGCTTCAGTCGATGGTATTTCTGCACCGCCAGCGGCCCTTTTCGCGCCCCGTCATACTGGGCAGCGAGCTGGTGTCGCTTTCCGCGATCATGACCTGTGCCCATATGGGCATCAAGCCGGTGATGATGCTGGAGGAAACCGCCGAAATGAAGGCGCGCGCCATTATGCGGCCCTATCCGGCGCTAAAAGGGATTCCGATGCGCTTTGGGGTGTCGGATGTGGAAATTATCGGGGATAAAACGGTGCAGGCCGTGCGCTATACGGATGCCGATGGTCATACGCAAGAGGTGGCGGCGGACGGGGTGATTGTATCGGGGCAATTCCGGCCTGAATCCGCCCTGCTGCATGAAAGCCATCTGGCGGTAGACCCCGCCACGGGCGGGCCGGAGATTGACCAATATGGCCGCTGCTCGGACCCGCATTATTTCGCCACCGGCAATCTTTTGCGTCCGGTCGAGACCTCGGGCTGGTGCTGGCAGGAGGCGGTGGAAACGGCGGCGCGGGTTCGCGCAGGCCTGAAGCAAGACCCTGTTGAGCAGCCCTTTTTGCGGCTAAAGGTCGAGGGGAAAGGATTGCGATATGTGGTTCCCCAGCGCCTGAGCCTTGGGGCAGAAGCGGGCGGAATGAAGGAAATGCAGCTTCGCATGAGCGCGCCGGCCTCGGGCTATTTGACCGCGATGTCGGCTGGGCGTTCGCTGCATTCCGCCTTTGTGGAGGCCCGCCCCGAGCGGCGGGTGCTGCTGCCTTTGGCCCCGATCATCAATGCCAAGCCCCGAGAAACCATCCGGCTGCGCCTGCTTTAGCCGCCATCATATAGGCTTCCGGTTGGCGTGGCTAAAAACGCCTCCAGCGGGATGTCTTCCTGCTTCAAAAACCCGACATCCGGCAAGGCCCCCGCGCGGACCATCTCGATCACGGCCACCACAGAGCCTGCCGTTGTCCATGCAATCGCCGTGTGCATCTCCCCCGCCACACGCCTTGGCTTATAGGCGCGCACAAATTCCCTGCGCTGCAATTTGCCACCGATCTCCCCCTCGGCGGCGACATGGATATAGACGATATCCTCCTGCACCGGCGGCTTGGCGTTCAGCAATATCTCTCCGGCTTTCTCGCGATCTTCGCGCAGCAAAAGCTCGTGGAAAAAGAAATTCATCAGCTTCATATGCCCGGGATAGCGCATGGTTTTATAGTCCATATTATCCACCCTGCCGAGATAGGTTTCGCACATGGTGCCCAGCCCGCCCGAGGTGGTAAAGGCTTCCAGTTCCAGCCCGTGGATGAAAATCTTTTCCTGCCATTCCATCGGCGATACCCATTTTTGCACACCGGATTCGATCACCTCGCAATCGTTGAGATATTCATTCACCACCCCCGCTGGCGACCAGTTAAAGGCATAGCCGAGCTGTCCGGTCGGGTTTTGCGGCAGCGCCCCCACCCGCATCCGGATCGAGCGGCACTGGTCAAACATCGCGATATAAGCCGCGCCGACTATGCCGATAAATCCCGGCGCCAGCCCGCATTGCGGCGCCATCAGGGCTTTTGAGGTTTTGGCCAGCTCGATGATCACCTTGGTCGTGGCCACATCTTCGGTGAGATCAAAATAATGGATGCCCGCCTTGTGGGCCGCTTTGGCGATGGCGGCGTTATGCTGAAAGGGCAGGCAGGAAAGCACGGCCTCGGCCCCCGCCAGCTCCTGTTCGAGGGCCGCGGGATCGGCAAGATCGGTGGCTTTGACCGCAAAGGGCAAATCCGCCCGCGCCGCCAGATCATAGCCGGTGACGCCAAACCCTGCCTTGTGCAAAAGCTTGCCCGCCAGCGCGCCCACATTCCCCATGCCCAATACCGCGATCCGGTGAATCCCCATGCCCATCTCCGATGCTTGCTGGATTATATCGGTCAAATATCCCAGAGCGCATAGGGTAAAACAATTAGATGACTTGCGCTTTATATCCACTTTGATAGTATTATTGCCTATCTAAGTAGCGAAAATGGCAATGGAACTGAATGACAAAGACGAAGCGCTGATCGGGCTGTTGCGCCAAGACGGGCGGATGAGCGTATCTGAACTGGCGCGCCAGATGGCGGCTTCGCGCACGGCGGTGCAAATGCGGCTGCAAAAGCTGGAGCGGAACGGGGTGATCGAGGGCTATGCCGTCCGGCTTTCACCGCGCTATTTGCAAGCGCAGGTGCGGGCGCTGGTCTTGCTGCGCTTTCCGCCCGCCCGTCGTCAGGAAATCGAGCAGGCCTTGGCCAAAATACCCAGCGTTACCGCGCTGCATTCCATCAGCGGGGCTTATGATATGGCGGGTATGGTATCGGCGGCGTCCACCGGCATTCTGGATCAGGTATTGGATGAAATTGGTTGCCTTGAAGGCATGATCGAAACCAAATCCTCGATCATTCTGGCCACCAAAATAGACAGGTAGCTAAGACGCCCGTAATTCAGCAAGGCTTTCGTGTGGCATATCCAGCAGCCCCGCCGCGCGGGCGGTGTTGTTGGGATAGCTGGAATCCTCCAGAAACCGCTGCATGGTAAAGCGGCTTTCGATCC
The DNA here is from genome assembly GCA_015485015.1 of Paracoccaceae bacterium. GTDB lineage: Bacteria > Pseudomonadota > Alphaproteobacteria > Rhodobacterales > Rhodobacteraceae > UBA3077. The sequence goes on from WFUK01000367.1 coordinate 3,416, forward strand.
GCTGAAGCCGCGCGGCGGCGGCTTTGGCCTCGGCGGGCTCGCCCCGATGGCCGTGCAGCGCGATCAAGGCGCGCAGGGGTGGGCGAAAACCGAGGGCGCGCCGCGCCGCCGAATGGGCCAGCGGCAAAGCCTCGTCAAACCGCCGCGCCGCGATGCAGGCGAGGCAATGGAACAAATCCCACCAATAGCCGTATTTCGAGCCACCGGCGATAAAATGGCTGCGCTTGGAAATCAGATAGGCCGAGGTGGTATTGCCCGAAACCATATGCGCCATCGAAATGGATTGCAGCGCAAAGGCCGAATTGGGGTTGGCCTCCATCGCGGGGCGGGCCAGATCCATCGCGCCTGCCGGATCCTCAAACAGCATCACCCGCGTCAGCGCCGCCAGCGACATAATAAACGAATTATCCCCGTCCAGCCGCAAGGCTTCTTCGATCAGCTGGTCGGCTTCCTGCTTGAGGATATAGACATCCTCATTGGGCAGCTCGATCGCCTGAATATTGCGGATCAAGGCCCGCCATGCCAGCATCGCGGGGTTTTTATCCAGCACAAAGGCGCGCATCAGCAAGGTATCGGCCCGCTCCAGCGCCGCTTTGTTAAACGAAAAAATATCGCCGATGGCCTGTTGCACCATGGCGGCTCCGGTTTGATCCGCCCCGAGATAAGCCGCCTGAGCCGGCAACTTGCGCAGCACTTGATCGGAGGATTCAAACATGGCGCGGGCCAAGGGATCGCTGCTGAGGTAATCCACGGTAGAATGGCCTAGATCGATGATTTTATTGTGTAAAACCAGCCCCGAGCGCGCCAGATAGACCTTGACCGCCACCGAATGGCGGTCCGCATGTTCTACCGCCTGACAAAATACCTCGATATCGACATCCTCGGCCAAAGCAGGCCCGGCGGAATCAATCACACAATGCGCGCCGGTTTGCTCGCATATATTTTGCGCCAGCTGCACCGAAGAAA
>WFUK01000368.1 GCA_015485015.1 Paracoccaceae bacterium
CAATTTCCTGCTGCGCCACGGTGAGCGCCGCGCCCTTGCGCGCATACAGGAGCCTGCAAAAATACGTCGCCGGATGGAACTGCAAACCAAGCTGTTTTTTCGCCCCAAGCGCGGCACATTGATCACGCGTGAGGCGTTGGCATTGGGGGAAAACAGCGTTTCCGCCCTGAAAATCGGCAAGGGCGACCAAGGCACCCTACTCTACTTTCACGGTGGTGCTTATATTTTCGGCTCTCCCAACACCCATAACCGGCTGGTGGCAAAACTCGCCAAGGATAGCGCCCTCAGCGCCTATTCGGTGGCGTATCGCCTCGCGCCCGAGCATCCGTTTCCCGCCGCGATTGACGACGCCCTGATCGCCTATCAAGCCCTGCTTGGCCGTGGCGTTTCCAACATTATCCTTGCCGGAGATAGCGCCGGTGGCGGGCTGGCGCTGGCGCTATTGCATGCCATTTTGGCCAAAAAGCTCCCCCCGCCCAAAGCCGTGATCGCCTTTAGTCCGCTCACCGATCAAACGCTGCAAAGCGCGTCGATTGAGGAAAACGCAAAATCAGAGGTCATGCTGCCCGCCGAGCGGATGGCCGAGGTTCGCGATATGTATTTGACGGATGGCTATAAAAATCCGCTCGCCTCGCCGCTATTTGGTGATTTTCACGGCGCACCGCCGGTTTTCCTTAGCGTCGGCACCAAGGAGATTTTGCGCGATGATGCCCTCGCCATGGCCGCCAAGCTGCGCCGTCAGGGCGTGCCGGTCACGCTGGAAATCGTCGAAAACGCGCCGCATGTCTGGCCGTTTTTCCATGGGCTATTGCCCGAAGCCGATGCAACGCTGCAAAAGGTGCGCGCCTTCATCGGCCAAGCTCAAAACGCCAGCCGATAGCCAATGGCCTCGGCAATCGCGGCTTTGCCAATCTCGCCTTCACCCCGCAGATCCGCAATCGTGCGCGCCACCCGCTGGATGCGATGAAAGCCCCGCGCCGAAAGCCGGAGTTTTTCCACAGCCGTGAGCAGCATTTCAGAGGCTTCAGGGCGCATCGCACAGGCCTGCTCCAGCACATCGCCCTCGATCGCCACATTGGTGCTGATCCCCTCCAGCCCTTTATATCGCTCGACCTGAACCTCCCGCGCCGCCCGCACCCGCGCCGATATCGCCTCGCTTGGCTCTCCGGTCGGATCAGCTGAAAGGTCCGAGACGGCCACGGCTGGCACCTCGATCCGCAGATCAAAACGATCCAGCAAGGGGCCGGAAATGCGGCCAAGATAGTCCTTTCCGCAATCCGGCGCGCGACCGCAGGCGCGCTCGACATCGCCCAGATAGCCGCATTTGCACGGGTTCGCAGCCGCCAAAAGCATAAAGCGCGCGGGGTAGCGGGCATGGGCATTGGCGCGCGAAACCACCACATCTCCGGTTTCAATCGGCTGACGCAGGGTTTCCAGCACCTGCCTTGGAAATTCGGGGAATTCATCCATGAAAAGCACGCCGTTATGGGCCAGCGAAATCTCTCCGGGCTGGGCGCCGCGCCCACCGCCAACCATGGCGGCCATGCTGGCGGTATGATGCGGGCTGCGAAAGGGGCGCTGGCGGGAAATGCCGCCCTCTTCCAGCACCCCGCCAAGGGAATGGATCATCGAGGTTTCCAAGGCCTCGGCCGGGGAAAGCGGCGGCAGCAGCCCCGGCAAGCGCGCCGCCATCATTGATTTACCCGAGCCGGGCGGGCCGACCATCAGCAGATGATGCCCCCCCGCCGCCGCCACTTCCAGCGCTCGTTTGGCCTTTTCCTGCCCGCGCACATCGCGCAGGTCGCGGGGGTCATTCAGCCCCTGCACCATGCCCGGCTCGGCCTCCGGCAGCCCCGCGCGACCGGAAAAATGGTTGATCAGCTCCAGCAGGTTTTTCGGGGCCAACACCCGCGCCGCCTCGACCCATGCCGCCTCGGGACCGCAAGCCGCAGGGCAGATCAGCCCGCAATCACTCTCTGCCGCCGCCAAGGCCGCAGGCAAAGCGCCTTTGACCGCCACCAAAGAGCCATCCAGCGACAGCTCCCCAAGGCTGAACTGGGTCTCGATCTGCTCGCGCGGCAAAACATCCATCGCCGCCAGCAGGGTTAGCGCAATTGGCAGATCAAAATGCGAGCCGATTTTGGGCATATCGGCGGGGGAAAGGTTAATGGTAATCCGCTTGGCGGGCAGTGCCAGCCCCAGAGCCGAGATCGAAGCCCGCACCCGTTCCTTGGCTTCCGACACCGCCTTATCAGGCAGTCCAACCAGATTAAACGCGGGCAAACCCGAGGCCAGCGCCGCCTGCACCTCGATCTTTCTCGCCTCTACCCCGTGAAACGCCACGGTATAGCTGCGCGCAATTATGCCCATGCCGGTCTTCATCCGTTAACCATTCACCCGATTGGTTTAGGAATGGTTAACGGGGGTTGCTATACAAATTTTCGAAACAGTCCGGTTTTGCCAAACAGGTCTTCCAGCTCTTCCATCCGGTCTTTGGATTGCTCCCATGACTGGCTTTGCACCGCCGAGATAATCGCTTCCAGAATAAACATGGTGACGACCGAGGAATCCCATGTCGAGGGGACCTCGATGCGCGAATGGAATTTTTTCTCGGCGAATTTGCCGGCGGGCGAGCCCCATTGATCGGTAAACAGAATGATCCGCACGCCGCGCGCCTGCGCCATTTCGGCAAAGCGCATCAGGTCTTGCTCATAGCGGCGCATATCAAACATCACCAACACATCGCCCTCTTTCAGGCTGAGCAGATAATGCGGCCAGCTGGAGGAATTGCGCTCGATCAGCGTCACCCCGTCGCGCATCATTTGCAGATGGGTGAAGAAATAGCTGGCCAGGGTATGGCTAAGGCGGCCCCCGACCACGGCCACGGTATGCTCGGTATTGGCCAGCATTTCCACGGTTTCGTCAAATTCGGTGGCGCTGAGATGCTTCAGGGTGTTGCGCAGATTATCAATCACATTATCGGCGAACCGGTTCAGGATATGGGTGTCCGGCGCGCCCGTGGCCCATTTATCATGCTTGGTGAGGGGGTCGCTGATCGTCGCTTCCAGCTCGGCGCGCAGCTGGGCTTGCATTTCGGGAAAGCCGCCAAAGCCGAGCTTGCGGGCCATGCGCGCCACGGTGGGGGTGGAAACATCGGCATTTTCCGCCAATGCGGTAATGCTGCCCAAACCCGAAACCGGATAGTTTTCCAAGATCACATTCGCCAACTGCCGCTCGGCCCGGGTCAATAGGTCAAACCCGTCCTGAATGCGCTGCGCAACTGTAATATCGTGGAGGGGCATGCTGTATTCCTTGGTCCAGTTTCGCACTATACGCGAATTTACTACATTATCCGTCGGGCAAACAGATTTAATTGTGTAATTATATTGACAGGTAGATGCCTTCTGAAACATATTATTCAATAACCGATATTGCAATTGTAACAGGCCCCAATGTGAACCTAGCAACCAAACCAGACTGGCTGGCAACCCTGCCGCGAAATGTGGTGCAAACCCTGCGTGAAGCTGCGGGGGGGCCGCTGCTATTGGTATGCGAACATGCGGCGCGATTTATCCCTGAAGGGCTTGGGAATTTGGGGCTGGAAGCTGCCGAAGCCCGTAGCCATATCGCGTGGGATCCGGGCGCGATGCGGGTGGCGACACATTTGAGCGCGCTGCAAAACTCCACCCTGATTTCGCAAAAAATCTCGCGTCTGGTTTATGATTGCAACCGGCCACCGACCTCACCGCAAGCGATTCGCGACGAGAGCGAAATTTATCACATTCCGGGCAATGCCAACCTTGGCGAGGCCGACCGCGCCGCCCGTGCCACCCATGTTTACCAGCCTTTCCGGCAGGCGCTGGCCGATCATCTGGATCACCATGCCCCCCGCGCTTTGGTGACGATCCATTCCTTCACCCCTGTTTATAATGGCGAATCCCGCGCGGTGGAGATCGGGATTTTGCATGATAGTGATTCTCGCATGGCCGATGCTATGCTGAAAGCTGCCAGCCAAAACCCCGCATATAAGGTGGGACGAAACGATCCATACGGGCCGGAAGACGGGGTGACGCACACCCTGACCGAACACGCGCTGCCGCGAGGCTTGCTGAATGTGATGATCGAGATTCGTAATGATTTGATTGCCACACCAGAGGCCCAGCAGGCAGTGGCGGCATGGCTATCGGAGATTATAACCTCGGCCCTGAAGACCTTTCCTGTGGAGGCAAAATGCCCAGAGTGATTAAGGCCTATGTAAGATATGTGGAGGCGGCCAACTATCGCATGGGCCGCATGGCGATGTATCTTATTTTTGTGCTGATGGCGGTTTTGCTGCTTTCCACCTTTTCCAAGCTGTTATTCGAGCTTTCCAGCGACCGCTCGATATTGGCGGGATATCCTGCCACCGAATGGCTCCGGCTTTGGCTGGCGGATTTTGAAATCCGCCCCACCACGTGGACGCTGGAAACCGCGCAATTTGTGATGGTAGCCTATTATCTGCTTGGCGGCCCTTATTCCATGCAGCTCAATTCGCATGTGCGCATGGATCTGGTTTATGGCTCTTGGTCGATCAAAACCAAAGCCTGGGTCGATGCGTTTACCATTTTTGGTTTGATTTTCTATCTGGTGATCTTGCTGCAAGGGGCGCTTGGCTCCACCGCCTATTCGCTGGGGCAGCCTTATAATATGGGCATGGTTGAATTCTACGGCACGCTGGTTTCCGGCTTGTTTAGCGGTGGGTTTGAAGGGTTTACCGATGCTTTAGGCTATATGGAACGCTCGGCGACCTCCTGGAAGCCGTTTCTATGGCCGATTAAATCCATCGCCACGCTCGGGATATTCCTGATGTTGCTGCAAGCTATTGCCGTGTTTTTCAAAGACATCGCCACCATCCGCGGGGAAGAATTATAATGTCATTTGAATGGATTGCGATCCTGATGTTTGCCAGCATGATGATCACGCTGATGTCAGGCCAGCGGGTATTTGCCGCGATTGGCATTGTAGCTGTGGTGGCGTCACTCTTGCTATGGGGCACGGGCGGCGAGGATATTCCCTTTGCCGCCTCGATGAAGCTGATGAAATGGTATCCGCTTTTGACCCTACCTTTGTTTATTTATATGGGGTTCGTGCTGTCGGAATCCGGCATTGCCGATGATCTTTACCGCATGTTCCATGTGTGGATGGGCGGGGTTAATGGCGGGTTGGCGATTGGCACAATCGGCTTGATGGTGTTGATCTCCGCGATGAACGGCCTAAGCGTGGCGGGCATGGCCATCGGGGCGACGATTGCGCTGCCCGAGCTATTGAAGCGCGGCTATGACAAGCGGATGATCTCGGGGGTTATTCAGGCGGGGTCCAGCCTTGGCATCCTTGTGCCGCCATCCGTTGTGCTGGTGCTTTATGCCATGATCGCGCGCGCGCCGGTGGGGCAATTATGGCTGGCGGGGGTGTTTCCGGGGCTGATGATGGCGGCGATGTTTGTGATTTATATCTGGATTCGCTGCAAAATAAATCCGGCCCTTGGTCCGGCGCTATCGCGCGAGGAGCTTGATAAGGTTACGCTTTCTGAAAAGCTGAAGCTGTTGCGCGCGGGGCTGCTGCCGGTGTTTATCTTTGCTTCGATGATGGTGCCGTTTGTTAATGGCTGGACATCTTTGGTCGAAAGCTCGGCTGTGGGGGCGGTTGTCGCCTCGCTCGCCGCGATTTTCAAGGGCCGCTATACCAAGGTGGTATTTGAAAACTCGGTGCGCCAAACCCTGTCGATCTCGGCGATGTTTATGTGGATCATTCTGGCGGCACTGGCCTTTGGCGCGGTGTTTGACGGGGTGGGCGCGGTGAAGGCCATCGAGGGGTTTTTCCTTGACGATCTGGGCCTTGGCCCGTGGGAAATCCTGCTATTGATGCAGCTTTCTTTCCTTATTATGGGCACTTTTCTGGATGATACCGCGATGCTGGTGATTGTGGCACCGCTTTATGTGCCGCTGGTTGGCTCGCTCGGGTTTGATCTGATCTGGTATGGCGTGCTTTATACCATCACCTCGCAGATCGCCTATATGACGCCGCCTTTTGGCTATAATCTATTCCTGATGCGCGCCATGGCCCCGCCCGAAATCACGCTGAAAGACATTTATGTTTCGATCATCCCGTTTGTCGGCATCATGGTGCTGGCGCTCGGCATCATCACCGCCTTTCCCGATATTGCCCTTTGGCTGCCAAACTATGTGTATGGCGCAAAGTAATAACCCCCCGAGGGCCGGACAAACCGGCCCCCTCAACCAACAGAAGGAAACGACAAAATGACAACGAACAGACGTAATTTTCTGATCAAGGGCGGCCTGGCTGGCGCGGCGACTCTCGCTGCACCCGCCGTGCATGCCCAATCGGTCATCAAATGGCGCTTGCAAACCTATGCCGGGCCAGCTTTGGCCGAGCAAGTGGTGCAACCCATGGTCAACGCGTTTAACAAAATCGCCGAAGGCCAGATGGAGATCGAGCTTTATACCGCTGACCAGCTTGTGCCTACGGGCGAGCTTTTCCGCGCCATGCAGCGCGGCACCATTGATATGGTGCAGTCCGATGATGACTCCATGGCCTCCCCGACCGAGGTGACGGTGTTTGGCGGCTATTTCCCGTTTGCGTCGCGCTATTCGCTCGATGTGCCTGTGCTTTACAACCAGTATGGCCTCGGCAAAATCTGGGAAGAAGAATATGCCAAGGTCGGCGTGCAGTGGATCTCCGCTGGCTCGTGGGACCCGTGCCACTTCAACACCAAAGAGCCGATCCGCTCGCTGGATGATTTCAAGGGCAAGCGCATCTTCACCTTCCCGACCGCTGGCCGCTTCATGGAGCAATTCGGCATGATTCCGGTATCGCTACCGTGGGAAGATATCGAGGTTGCGGTGCAAACCGGCGAGCTTGACGGCATCGGCTGGTCCGGCATCACCGAGGATTATACCGTTGGCTGGTCCAAGGTGACCGATTATTTCCTGACCAACAACATCTCGGGCGCATGGGCCGGGTCCTTCTTTGCCAACCAAGAGCGCTGGAATGAAATTCCGGAGCATCTGCGCGAGCTGCTGAAAGTGGTGACCGATTCCTCGCATTACCGCCGCCAGTGGTGGTATTGGGGTGGTGAGGCCGACCTGCGGGTAAACGGCACCGATATGGAGCTGACCTCGATTCCTGACGAAGAGTGGAAAACCGTCGAAGACGCCGCACGGGTGTTCTGGGACGAAATCGCCGCCGAGTCAGAAACCAAGGCCAAGGTTGTTCAGATCTTCAAGGATTATAATGATGTGATGAACAAAGCCGGCAAGCCTTACCGCTACTAACGGGCTTGGGAAAGGCTCTGAAAACACGCTCAAGCGAAGCGAGAGACCGTGTTTTCAGATTCCCCCCTTACCCGAAACACTATAAGATATGCCGCGGGCAGTGCGCTGCCCGCGACTCACCTGAATTTCAAACGAGGCTCACCGATGGCTGGCAATCTATCCCTGAACGATCTGAAAACATCCGTTGAAAACGGCGCGATAGACACCGTGCTGACCTGCATCGTGGATATGCAAGGCCGCCTGATGGGCAAGCGCTTCCTTGCGCAGCACTTCGTGGATGGCGGCTATGAGGAGACCCATTGCTGCAATTACCTGCTGGCGACCGACCTTGAAATGGGCACGCCGGACGGCTTTGCCTCTACCAATTGGGAAAGCGGCTATGGTGATTACATCATGAAGCCGGACCTTTCCACCCTGCGCATTGTGCCGTGGCTCGAAGGCACGGCGATGGTGCTGTGCGATGTGCTGGACCACCACAACACCCCGATCCCGCATTCCCCCCGCGCCATGCTGAAAAAGCAGATCGCCAAGCTGGCGGATATGGGCTTTGATCCGATCATGGCCACCGAACTTGAGTTTTTTATCTTTGAGCAAAGCTTTGACGAAATCCGCAAATCCGGCTTTCGCGCGCTAAACCCGATCTCGGGTTATAATGAAGATTACCACATTTTCCAGACCACCAAAGAAGAGCCTATCATGCGGCCAATCCGCAATCATCTTTATGCCGCCGGCATCCCCGTTGAGGGCAGTAAGGGCGAGGCAGAGGCTGGCCAGGAAGAGCTGAATATCAAATATGCCGAGGCGCTGGACACGGCGGATAACCACTCCATCGCCAAGCACGCCATCAAGGAAATCGCATGGCAGCAAGGCCACGCCGTTACGTTTTTGCCCAAATGGGACCACACCAAGGTTGGCTCCAGCAGCCACGTGCATCAATCCCTCTGGAAAGACGGCAAGCCCGCGTTTTTTGACGATGCAGACCCGCTCGGCATGTCTGACCTGATGAAAGCCTACATGGCGGGCCTGCTGAAATACGCGCCCGACTACATGTATTTCCTCGCGCCTTACGTGAACAGCTACAAGCGCTTCCAAAAAGGCACCTTCGCCCCCACCCGCGCCATCTGGTCGGTCGATAATCGCACCGCAGGCTTCCGCCTATGTGCCGCTGGCAGCAAATCCGTGCGGGTAGAATGCCGCATTCCCGGCTCCGATATGAACCCTTATCTGGCCATGGCCGCCATGCTGGCGGCGGGCATCAAGGGCATCGAGGAAGGCCTCGCGCTCTCCGAGCCAACCGTGGGCGACGCCTATAAAGGCGACGGGGCCGAAATGCCGCAAAACCTGCGCGATGCGATGGCCACGCTAAGCGGCTCTGCCATGCTGCGCGAAGCTTTGGGCGACGATGTTATCACCCACTACACCCGCGCGGCGGAGTGGGAGTTGGAAGAATTTGACCGTGTGGTAACCGATTGGGAAATTGCACGCGGCTTTGAACGGGCCTAGAAATATAGTAACTGTGTAACTATTGACATAGGTAGTTACTATTGGTAGATGTTAGGCATCAACCAAAGGATTAAAGCATGAGTAAAACACAGACAAAATACGAACCCCTAAAAAACCACCTCGCCAGCAAGGGGTTTTCTGAGATTCCAATGCGGTTTTCCGACATCGAATCCATTATTGACAATAGCCTGCCGCCCTCGGCCCGCAAACATCGTGCCTGGTGGAGTAACAACCCAAGCAACAGTGTTATTACTTTTGCTTGGCTCAATGCAGGCTATAAAACCGCGCAAGTTGACTTGACGGACGAAAAGCTCGTTTTTGTGCGAGATAATGCACTGACGCCGACGCCATCACCTACGCAATACCACCCAATTTTTGGCTGCATGAAAGGCAGCGTAACCATTCCTGATGATCTAGACCTCACGGAACCCGCTATGCCCGAGTGGGGCGATATTGCAGCGCAAGCGAGGCTCTCTGAATGAGCCAGCTTCTTCTTGATACATGCGCTGTCCTTTGGCTGGGAAATGGCGATAAAATCGCCTCGGTCGCGATGGAACAGTTGAACCAGAACCATGCGGATAATACGCCTGTTTTTGTGTCAGCCTTCTCGGCGTGGGAAATTGGAAATCTGGTGTCTCTCAACCGGCTCCGTCTCTCTCAACCGCCTGAAAAATGGTTTGATAACTTCCGCCAAAATGGAAATGTCGAACTCGCGCCGCTCCCGCCTGATGTGCTGGTCGCCTCGTCATTCTTACCCGAGATTCAACACAAAGAC
>WFUK01000369.1 GCA_015485015.1 Paracoccaceae bacterium
GCGCTTGCCTTTGGCGAGGCGGGCCTGTTCGAGGTGCGCCGCCGCGAGCTTTCGCGCCAGTTGGAAAGCCAAAACGCGCTTTTCCGCATCCGGTATAATGCCTCTCTGATCAGCGATCTTGCCGCCCGCTTCGCCACCGATGCCGAAGCCAGCCTGGCCACACAGCGGCTAGATACCGCCACCTCGATCAACTTTGCCAAGGGGCTGATTTCGGTGGTTTTGCTGATCAGCATCGCCGTTGCCCTGCTGGCCGCGCTTTATGTATCGGGCTATGTGACCCGCAATATCCACGCCATTTCAGACGCGATGGCAAGGCTGGCCGCCGGCGACAGGCGAACCAAGCTGCGGCTGAATTTGCGGGAAAACGACGAGATCTCCAAGCTGCATCACTCCTTCCGGATATTTCGCGCCAATGCCCTGCGGCTGGATCGCAGCAATCGCCAGCTGGTGCAGCAAATCGCGCTATTTGAAAAGATTTTCGCCAATATCTCGGACGGGGTGGCGATCACCTCCGATGCGGGCAGCCTGACGGCGATTAACCCCCATTTTTCCGAAGTGCTGCACCCCAATACCAAAATATCCGGCAAGACCGATATTATCGATTACCTGTCCCAAACCGGATTTTCCAAAGCGGTGGCGCGGCAAAACCTCTCTGCCGGTTTTCAGGGCTTTACCGAGCTGGACAGCCTTGAGGGCCGCGTGGTCGAGGTCCGCGCCTCGCGTCTGCCCGATGGTGGCGCGATCTGGCTGTTTTCCGACACCACCGAGCGGCGAAAAATGGATAGCCGGCTGCGCCAGATCCAGCATATCGAGGGGTTAAGCAAGGTTACCGGCGAGGTCGCGCATGATTTTGGCAATGTGCTTTCGGCTGTCGGCACCAATGTGCATCTGCTGCAAATCGGCAGCGAGCGTGTCAGCCAGGACGAATTGCTGCGCCGCATTTCCAACGCGCTGGAAATTGGCAGCTCGCTCACCCAGCGCCTGTTGGCCTTTGCCCGAAAGCAAGCGCTGGCGCCCGAAGTGGTCGAGATTAACGAGCTGATCGAAGGGCTGGCCGATCTGGTCAGTATTGGCCTGAAAGACGGGGTGGAGCTGGATATCTCGCGCTCGGAGGGACCGATATTTGTGAAAGTAGACCCCGGACAGCTGGAAAGCGCGATTTTGAACCTGTGCCTGAATAGCAATCAGGCAATCACCGATGCGGGCCGGATTTCGCTTTCGATCTGCAAAGGCGAGGGGAATACCGCGCTGATCACCATTTCGGATTCCGGATGTGGCATGGATGAGGCGATACTCTCACAAGCGATGGAGCCGTTTTTCACCGCCAGATTCGATGGGGAGGGCACAGGGCTGGGGCTTTCGATGGTCTATGGTTTTATCAAGCAAACCGGCGGCGATATCAAGATTTCCAGCCAGCGCGGCAAAGGCACCGAGGTCCGGCTCACCCTGCCCCGTATTTCTGCCGATATGGCCCTGCCACCCCTGCTGCAAAAAACCGCGCTATTGGTTGAGGATGACCCCGAGGCGCTGGCATCAACCAAGGCGCAGCTCATCTCCAGCGGATTTCGGGTGGTTTCCGCCGCAACCTATGAAGCCGCCGTGCATGCGCTGGAAACCAGCGATGAATTTGATGCCATGGTCACGGACCTACAGCTAAATGACGGCCATTCGGGCTGGGATCTGGTGGAGAAATGCCTTGGCCTTAGCCATCATACCAGGATATTGGTCACCTCGGGCCGCATGCCCGAGCGCCATCGGTTTACCACATCCCCCCATCCGCAAGTATCCTGTAGGCCCAAGCCGTTGAATATGGAAATTCTGCGCGATGCGCTTCAGGGCGGCGCGGAAAATACCGGCTAGGGCCGGGCCAAAACCGGCAGGTTCTGAAGGGGTCTGGACAGGAAAAATACGGGCAAACAAAAGCAACGCCAGATTTTGTTATTTCCGGCTTGACCCGAGCCAAAACCTAACATAGATACAGCCTCGGTCCGGCGGGGTAGCTCAGTTGGTTAGAGCACGGGAATCATAATCCTGGTGTCGGGGGTTCAAATCCCTCCCCCGCTACCAATTATTCATTCAAAACAATTGGTAACGCCTTAAAAACGGCCCATGTATTCCCTTGCTATTCCGGATTCGAGGCCGGAATTTGCGGCGCGGGCTATTGCGCAATTTTGCGGATCAGGGCTTTTGTGGTTTCGGGGGCGGGGGCATTAACCAGCCCGGTATATTCATCCGGCGTGCCGCAAAAGGTGACCTCGCTTTGCGCCACCAGATGGTATTTCACCAATTTCCCCGCCGCCAGCAGCGTATTATATAGCGGCGCAACATAGCGCTCGCCGCCTTGCAACTGCGATAGTTCCATATCCAGCGTTTGCTCGAAGGCCGCGCTGAAATCCTGCATCCGGCGGAAATAATATAGCCCCGTGGAGCAAAGCTCGGACACCCGCTCTTTTTCCGTGACGCGCTTAGCGGTATGATCGGGACCGGGCAAAACAAACGACCAGTGATCGCCCTCGCCAATAAAAACCTCCAGATAGCCATCGGCGTTTTCCATGCCCTCGGGCAGGATGAAATCAGACTGGAAGGAATCGATATTGAAGATCACCATCGGATCATCGGGAGCCAGCCCGGCCTGCTTGGCAGCGATCCATACCGTCTCGGCCTGCCCGCTGGTGGGGCCGTCGAGCTTGACTATCTGGATGTTTTCCGCCGGAATTCCCATCTTTTGGCATTTATCTTGCACAAAAGCCTCGGTATCCGCATCCTCGCGAAAGGCAAAAATGAAATTATGGCCGGAAAAATAGCGCTCAAAGCCGATCACCGCATGCTCGAACACGCTAAACCCGTGCAGATCCAGCATATATTTGGGCACCTTATAGCCCGCATTGGTAAAGCGCTGGCTTAAACCGCCCATTGGGAAGATAAAATTCATTTCGCCTCCAAAGAAAGATGCGCCATCCGTAAACCATTGGCAAATAGGTGCTTTTGTCGTTGCGGTGAATCCGCGTGCAGCGGCAGCATCGAGAAAAACAGCAGCGCCGTCATCGCCAGCAACTCGGGTTTTTCGATGCCGAATTGCCGCTCGGCCAGATCAAACAGCACCTCGGACATGCGCAAAGGCTCGGGCATATCGGATGGGGTAAACTCCCACTCCGTCGGGCTATGCTCGATCAGGCGGCTGCGATTATTCAGGATATGGTCGTATTTGCCGATCACCGAATGGGCGAGCTTGGCAACATCATAGCGATGATCGCCAAAATAGGTTGGCAGCCCGCTCCATGTCATGGCGCGGGGATCAATCGTCAGCACCCGCGTGGCCTTAAAATCATAAAAGGTGTTCCCGAAAAAGAAATCCCCGTGCATAAGCCGGATATCCTCGGGCGCGGTTGGGCGGATTTTGCCCAAAAGCGCCTCGATCAGATCGCCAATCGCACCGCTGGCCTTGCCATTCAGGGTGATATCATCGCCAAAGCCCGCCCCCTGCGCCCGCACATATTCGCCAAACCTGACTCTGGTTTTCTCGGCAAACATATGGGTGAAAAACTCAGCCGCAAAAGCAGCAGAGCTTTCGGGAGCGTCCGGCGCAGGCCGATGCTGGCCCGCCACCTCCAGAAACTGAAAACAGCCGGTCAGAATGCCCGACCACACATGCCCCGGCAAATTGCCAAAAACAAACAGGTCGCTCAAGAGCGGCTGATAGATATATTCAAGGCTATAGCCCGCCCGATGATCCCGATCCGAGGTCCCGAGATAGCGCGGCGCATAGGGGCGCAGATCATAGGGAAGATCGCGAAACCAGAGCGCCTCGGCCCGCATTTTATTGGTTTGCTCGGAAGATTTCCGCAGCACGATGCCGTTGGATTCGATGCTGTTAAACGCCCGCGCCACCGCAAAATCGCGCTTGGATTGGTAATAAAGCGCCAAATGGCCAAAATCAAACCATGTCTCCACCGGCGCTTTGGCAAAGGGCTTTTGCCGCTCGTAGATATTGAGGGCGCCGATGAAATTATCCGCCGCCGTCAGCGCCGATTTAAGCAGATCACCATCGGACATCTTGAAATGCCCGCACAGAATACGGCGCTCGGCCAGCCCCTCGCCATGGCCGGAAATGAAGGGGGTATCGGGGGTGTCGGGCGAATGATAGGACCAGAAATGGTTGGATGGATCATCCTGATAAGAGACCAGATCAGGATATTGGCTTTTGCGGCCCTGCACCAAAGTATCGCCAAATAGTAGCTCGATCGGGCCGGTTTGACCAATCGCATCCAGCGCAAACAAGGCGGAATCCCGCAGGCTCAATCCGGCGGGCGGGCGCAGCACGGTGATCGCCAGCCGGTCCAGATTCTCCTGATCCACCGGCAATACCGGATAATCTTGCGGCAGGGTCAGAAATATCCGCCCCTCCGCCAGCCGGCTTTGATGCTCAAACAATCGCTGCCCGCCAAGGGGCAAAAAGGCGGGCGGGATATAGCCCAGCTCGGCGGCCATATCATCGCCGATATAGGCCGCGGAAAGGATCAGGAAAACGGATTCAGCTTCGGTCATTGATCAGCTCGATAATCTGCTCATAGCTGAGCGAGGTAAATTCTTTTGGCCGGATGGCTTTATCATCGACATAAAATCCATCTTCCCCGCACCACGGCTTGCCAACGCGGATTTCATCATAAGGCACCTCGTGCTTGGCCAGCCATTCGATGATGACAGGCACGGTATTGGCAATGATTTTGCCCTCGTTTCCCGCATAGGTGCGCATATTTCGCGCGGTGCTGATCACAATCGAAAACCCCCGCGCGCGGTAGGTTTTCAGCATTTCGATCACCGCAATATTGGGTGGCTTATCGGCATATTCAGCGCCATCATTCACCGTAATCGTGTCGTCCAGATCAATAACTATTTGCTTCATAAAATTCCCAGCGGTTTGGGGCCGCGCCCTATGCAATATCCGCCGCAGGATACATGCTCACCCTCTTGTTCACAAGCCGCAGCCCCTATGGCTTTCTATTATTTATTCTCTTGCCGATTTTACAAAAGCTACCCCCATCGCCAATTTCGCCAGCCATTTCCCGCCAAAAGCCCCCGCCGCCATGCCACGGCGTCGGGATGGCGGGGCGTTCAACCGATGAAACCGGTAATTGATTTTCGGGATTGGCCGAAATCAAGAATGGCGTTTTCTGGCTCCCGAAACCAAAAAGCACGGGCCGTAGCCCGCGCTTGAATGTGGTGCAATCGAATGCTTGTTAACGACTCGACTGTGGTTTCTGAATATCTATAGGTTGCATTAAAATGGAAACGGAGTCAACCTTCTGTAGAAGGAGATCATCATGCGACTCGGACTGGACATAGGCACAAACTCAATCGGCTGGTGGCTTTTTGCACAAGATGCGAAGGGTAGCCCAACCAAAACCATTGATGCAGGGGTGCGGATATTTGCCGACGGACGCGACCCGAAGTCAAAAGCCTCCCTGGCGGTTGATCGCCGCATCGCCCGCTCCATGCGTCGCCGCCGGGACCGCTATTTGCGCCGCCGCACGGCCCTGATGAAAAAGCTGGCCGAGGCGGGGCTGATGCCCAAAGACCCGCGCGCGGCCAAAGAGCTGGAAAAGCTCGACCCATATCTTTTGCGCGCCAAGGGGCTGGATAAAGCCCTGAGCCTGAACGAGCTGGGCCGCGCCTTGTTTCACCTGAACCAGCGGCGGGGCTTCAAATCCAACCGCAAGACCGACAGTAATGACAGCGACGCGGGCAAAATCGCCATGGGCGCTGCGCGGCTGGGGCAGGCTATTATGGCCGCCGGCGCGCGCAGCTATGGCGAATTCCTTCACCTGCGCCGCCAAACCGATAATCCGCGCCATACCCCGCCGGTGCGCACGCGGATGACCACCCTTACCCTTGGCGAAAAGCCCGAGGACGGCTATGAATACTACCCCACCCGCGACCTGCTGGAGGGTGAGTTCCGCAAGCTCTGGGCGGCGCAAGCCCCGCATCACGCCGCGCTCACCGACGAGCTGCGCGACGCCCTGTTTGAAATCATTTTCTATCAGCGCCCGCTGGCCAAGCCCAAAATCGGCCGCTGCCTGTTTGAGGACGAAGACCGCCTGCCCAAAGCCCACCCGCTTTTCCAGCGCCGGATATTGTATGAAACGGTGAATGCCCTGCGCATCGCCCGCCCCGGTGAGGCCGACCGTGCGCTGACACTGGACGAGCGCGACCGCCTGATACTGGCCTTTGATGGAAAAGCCGTAAAAACCCGCGCCAGCGCCAACCTGAGCTTTGCCAAACTGCGCAAAGAGCTGAAGCTCACAGCGGATGAGCAGTTCACCATTGAGGGGAAAAATCGCAAAGGCATTGATTGTGACCACTTGCGGGCGCTATTCGCCCATAAGGACCGCCTTGGACCCCTGTGGAGCCAAATGGACGAAACCGCGCAATGGGAGCTGGTAGAAAAGCTGCGCGAGGAGGAAGACCCCAAGGCGCTGGAGGCATGGCTGAAAGCCCGTTTTGGCCTTGATGACGCGCGCATTCTGGCCATTGCCAACACCCCCCTGCCCGAGGGCTATGGACGTATCGGCATGCATGCCACGCGGCAAATTCTGGAGCATTTGAAAGCCGAGGTCATAACCTATGACAAAGCCGCCAGCGCGATTTACGGCGACCATCGCGGCATCGCCACCGGCGAAATTCTGGAGCGTCTGCCTTATTATGGCGAGATCCTCGACAAACACGTGATCCCCGGCACCTCGCAGCCGGAGGATGATGACATCACCCGCTTTGGCCGCATCACCAACCCCACGGTGCATATCGGCCTGAACCAGCTCCGGCTGCTGGTAAATGCCATTATCGAAGCGCACGGCCTGCCCGACGAGATTATTGTTGAACTGGCGCGAGATTTGAAAAACAGCGAGGATCAGAAGAAAAAGATCAATATCGAGATCAAGAAAAACACCGAGGATGCCATCCGGCGCGGCAAGCTGCTGGAAGAGGAAATGGACCAGCGAAATACGGGAGCCAATCGCTTGATCGTTAAGCTCTGGGAAGAGTTGAACGCTGACGTGATGGACCGCCGCTGCCCCTATTCGGGTAAGAAAATCTCGGCCTCGATGCTGTTTGACGGCTCTTGCGATGTGGACCATATCCTGCCCTATTCACGCACATTGGACGATTCCATCGCCAACCGCACCCTGTGTTTGCGCGAGTATAACCGCCAAAAAGGCAATAAAACCCCGTGGGAGGCATGGGGAGATACCCCCGCATGGGATAACATCGCCCCCCTCGTGAAGCGCCTGCCTAAAAACAAAGCGTGGCGTTTTGCCCCCGATGCCATGGCCAAGTACGAGGGTGAAAACGATTTCCTCGCCCGCCAGCTGAAAGACACCCAATATCTCAGCCGCATCGCCCGTGAATACCTCTCGCGGCTTTACCCTGAAGAAAAAATGACCGGCGGGAAAATCCATGTGTTTGTTACCCCCGGGCGGCTCACCGAAATGCTGCGCCGCACATGGGGTCTGAACAATCTGCTCGGCGAACACAACCTCGCCAAGCCCAAAAACCGCCACGATCACCGCCACCATGCCATTGATGCCGCCGTGGTGGCCGCCACCGACCGTGGCTTGCTGAACCGCATTTCAAAGCTCAGCGGGCGGGCCGAAACGCTGGAAGCCCCCGAGCAGAAAATTCCGCTGCCATGGGAGGCTTTCCGCGCCGACATGAAGGCCCAGCTCGCCCAAATCACCGTCAGCCACCGCGCCGACCACGGGCGGCTTAGCCTTGAGGCCCGCAAATCGGGGCAAGACAGCACCTCCGGCCAACTTCATAACGACACCGCCTATGGCCCCACCGACGAGGAGGGCGTTGTGGTCACCCGCAAGCCGCTCACCACGATCAAACCCGCCGATATCGCCCGCATCCGCGATCCCGAGCTGCGAGCCCAGCTTTACCAGCGCACCCAAGGGTTGGAGGGTAAAGATTTTACCGCCGCGCTTGAAGCCTATGCCACGGAGGACAGTGCCTATAAAGGCATCCGCCGCGTGCGCCTGACGGAAAAGCTGAAAACCATCCCGGTCAAGGATAAAAACGGCAAGGTTTACAAGGGTTACAAGGGTGATTCCAACCATTGTATCGAAGTGTGGAAGCTGCCCGATGGCAAGTGGCAGGCCGAGCGCCTGACCACCTATGACGCCCACCAAAGCGGCCTTGGCAGCACCCGCCCGCACCCCGCCGCCAAGCTGCTCATGCGGTTGTTCAAAAAAGATGTGGTGCAGCTGGAGCATCCAGATCGCGGCGCTGTCACCACCATTATCGCCAAAATTAGCGCCGCACGGTTGGATTTAGCGCCGCTTAACGAGGCCAACGTAGATGCCCGCGCCCGCAGCAAAGAGGACAACTTCGATTTCCTACGCGTCGGCCTTGGCACCTTCCAGAAACGCGGTTTGCGCAAGGTTTATGTCGGCCCGCTGGGAGAGGTAAAAAAC